>DXCY01000289.1 GCA_019115725.1 Candidatus Luteimonas excrementigallinarum | reverse complement strand
CACGTGGTTGATGCGCATCAGGCCGGCAGCGTGGCGTCGCTCGGCGGGATCAAGCGCCACATCGGGCTCGTCGCCGGCGGGGTTGGGGCGCTCGGCGGCCGGGCGGCCGAACACGGTGTCCAGCGCGTGCTGGGTGCGGGAAAGGAACTGGTCGAGGGGGGTGAGGCGACGGGTGCTGTTCATGGCGGCGATCATACCGCCGCCGCCCCACTGCATCGCGTCGTCGCGGCCGGACAGGGCCGCAGCCTGTGCCTTGCTGCCCCGGGTTGCGATCGCCCGGCTGGGCCGGTATCATTCCGCCTCTTGCGTTTCCTGTTCACAACGCGTGGCGAAGTTCCGTCGGCCAGGCCGGCGCAATCAGCCCGACTATTCACCACCGAATCGAGTGCCCTCATGAAAACTTTCAGCGCCAAGGCAGAAACCGTCCAGCGTGACTGGTACGTGGTCGATGCCGAAGGCAAGACGCTCGGCCGTCTCAGCAGTGAGATCGCCCGCCGCCTGCGCGGCAAGCACAAGCCCGTCTACACCCCGCACGTGGATACCGGCGATTACATCGTCGTGATCAACGCGGACAAGGTGGCCGTCACCGGCAACAAGCTGGAGGGCAAGAAGTACCACCGCTTCACGGGTTACATCGGCAACCTCAAGACCGAAACCCTGGGCCAGGCGCTGGAGCGCCATCCCGAGCGCGTGATCGAGCGTGCGGTGAAGGGCATGCTGCCCCGCAACCCGCTCGGACGTGCCATGTACCGCAAGCTCAAGGTCTACGCCGGACCTGACCACCCGCACGCCGCCCAGCAGCCGCAAGTCCTGGATATCTGACCATGTCGACCCAACAGAATTACGGCACCGGCCGTCGCAAATCCTCCGTCGCCCGCGTGTTCCTGCGCAAGGGCAGCGGCAACATCAACGTCAACGGTCGTCCGCTGGACGAGTTCTTCGGCCGCGAAACCGCGCGCATGATCGTGCGCCAGCCGCTGGAACTGACCCAGAACACCGACAAGTTCGACATCACCGTCACCACCGTGGGCGGTGGCACCACCGGCCAGGCCGGCGCCATCCGCCTGGGCATCGCCCGCGCGCTGGTTGATTACGATGAGTCGCTGAAGAGCGAGCTGCGCAAGGCCGGGTTCATGACCCGCGACGCGCGTGAAGTCGAGCGCAAGAAGATTGGTCTGCACGGCGCCCGCCGCGCAACCCAGTTCTCCAAGCGTTAAGTTTTTTCGGCCTTTGCGGTTGCCTGCGGTATGGGCAATCGGCGCAGGTCGGGTTACAATTTCGAACATAGCCCCGTAGCCAAGTGGTAAGGCATCTGACTCTGACTCAGACATTCGGTGGTTCGAATCCATCCGGGGCTGCCAGTTGAACGAAAGACCCGCCTTTACGGCGGGTCTTTTTTTATGCCGTTTTTGCGGAGTAGGATCGCCCGATGACCTCCACTTTTCCTGCCCCAAGCGTTGCCCCCGCTGATCTGCTGCCGGCCATGCGCGAACACGGTTTCGCCGTGCTCCAGCCCGAAGATGTCGGCGCGCTCGCGGGCTGTCCTGTGGCCGCGCTTGATGCGCTGGCGGAGAGCTGGGACCGGCTGCCGCCCGATACCTATCTGCGCGATGGTGGGCGCTACCGCAGGCGCCGCCACTCGTGCTTCGTCATCCATGACGATGGCCGCATCGAGCAGGCGCCGCATCGTGCCCACTGGCAGCCGCGTGACTACAACGCGTTGCACGGCGGCATGCGTCGCTGGTTCGAGCCGGTGGAACCGGAGATCGTGGCGCTGCCGGCATGGAATGGCCTGCTGCGCGGCATCACCGGGGTGTGCTCGGCCCTGCATCCGGCCCGGCCCTGGCATGTGGAAGCGCACCAGTTCCGGATCGACACCTCCGATGGCATTGGTCGGCCGACACCGGAAGGCGCGCACCGCGACGGCGTGGACTACGTGGCCGTGATCATGGTGGAGCGCGAGGCGATCAAGGGCGGCGAAACCCGGGTGTTCCAGGCCGATGGCCCCGCGGGCCAGCGGTTCACCCTGTGCCAGCCCTGGTCGCTGCTGCTGCTGGATGATGCGCGGGTGATCCACGAAAGCACGCCGATCCAGCCGCTGTCCGGTCACGGCCATCGTGATACCCTGGTGCTGACCTGGCGCGCCGGCGCTTTCCTCGGCGACGACTGACTCCCGCCACTTCGCATCAACGCCACGGCGCACGCGGCTTCGCGCGCGCCTCGCGCTCCTACGTACAATGGGCGTTTGCATCGTTGTCCATGGAGTCCAGATGAAGCTCGGTTCACTGAAGGAAGGCGGCCGCGACGGCACCCTGATCGTCGTTTCGCGCAACCTGGCCCGCGCCGTACGCGCCGATGGCATTGCTTCCACCCTGCAGCAGGCGCTGGAAAACTGGTCCAACACCGCGCCGCGGCTCAACGCCCTGTTCGAGGCCCTGGAAGCGGGCAGCGCCGAGGGCGCGTTTGATCTGGACATGCAGGAACTCGCATCGCCGCTGCCGCGTGCGTACGAATTCCTCGATGGCAGCGCCTACCTGCCGCACGTGGCGCGGGTGCGCCGCGCCCGTGGGGCCGAGGTGCCGGACAGCTTCTATACCGACCCGCTGATGTACCAGGCCACCAGCGCCGGTTTCCTCGGCCCGCGCGATCCGGTGCCGGTGCCCAGCGAGGAGTTCGGCATCGATCTGGAGGCCGAGATCGTGGTCATCACCGATGACGTGCCCATGGCCGCTACGCCTGAACAGGCGGCCGGACATATCCAGCTGATCGGCCTGGTGAACGATGTCAGCCTGCGCAATCTGATCCCGGGCGAGCTGGCCAAGGGCTTCGGCTTCCTGCAGTCCAAGCCGCGCTCGGCGCTGAGCCCGGTGTTCGTGACCCCGGACGAGCTTGGTGACGCGTGGCGCAGCAACAAGCTGCACCTGCCGCTGGTCACCCACGTCAACGGCGAGTGGTTCGGCGCGCCCGAGGCGGGCGTGGACATGCAGTTCGACTTTTCCCAGCTGGTGGCGCATGCGGCGAAAACGCGCCCGCTGTCGGCCGGCACCATCGTCGGTTCGGGCACCATCGCCAACGAGGACACCAGCAAGGGCGCATCGTGCTTTGCCGAAAAGCGCACGGTCGAGGCGCTGGAGCACGGCAAGCCGCAAACCCCGTTCATGTCGTTCGGCGACACGGTGCGGATCGAGATGCTGGATGCCGCGGGTGATTCGATCTTCGGCGCCATCGAGCAGCGCATCGAACGGTACACGCCCGAGGCCTGAGGACGGGTCGGCAGGGTATGGCGCGGGCGCGGCCGGTGGTCGCGCCCGCTGCCGTGATCATCATCAAGCAGGATGCTCCGCGCGGCGCGCGGGATGGGAGGGAACATGTCGGACCGGCTTACGCTCTATTCCTACTGGCGCTCCAGCGCCGCCTACCGGGTGCGGATCGGGCTCAACCTGAAAGGGCTGGAGTACGACACGGCGCCGGTGCATCTGGTGCGCAACGGCGGCGAGCAGCACGCGGCCGAATACGCCGCTGCCAACCCGCAGAAGCTGGTGCCCATGCTCAAGCACGGCGACCGCGTGTTGCACCAGTCGCTGGCAATCCTGGAGTACCTGGACGAACTGTGGCCGGAACCCGCGCTGCTGCCGCCGGATGCGCGTGAGCGCCAGCGGGTGCGCGCCCTGGCCCAGCTGGTGGCCAGTGATATCCATCCGCTGAACAATCTGCGGGTCATGCGTTTCTTTGAACACGAATGGAACGTGCCGCAGTCCGAGCGCGATACGTGGATGCGGCACTGGATGGAGGAAGGGTTCCGCGCCTTCGAAGCGCTGGTGGCGGGCCATCCGGGAACGGGTGATTTCTGCGGAGGGGATACCCCGAGCCTGGCCGACTGCTGCCTTGTTCCGCAGCTGTACAACGCGCGCCGGTTCGGCGTGAACCTGGCGCCTTATCCGACCCTGCAGCGGATCGAGGCCGCCTGCCTGGCCCATCCCGCGTTCGACGCCGCCCGTCCCGAGAACCAGCCCGACGCGCCGAAGACGTAGGTCGGGGCTACGCCCCCGACGCCCGGCGAATCATGGGTCCCTGTGTTCGGCCCGAACCGGATATCCCGCGCGTCGGCCGCGTAGGGCCGACCTACGGCAAATCAGGCGTGGTTTTCGTCGCCGGTGACAAAGACATCGGCGTAGGGGTCGTGCTCGCCGGATCCGCCTTCCGACAGGCGGAACTTGAGCGCCAGACCGTCGCGTGAATCGGCCGCCTTCAGCGCCTCCTCCTGCTCGATCCGGCCCTCCTTGTACAGCCGGAACAGACACTGGTCGAAGCTTTCCATGCCTTCTTCCAAGGACTCCTCCATTGCCTGCTTCAGCTCATGCACGTTTCCGCGGCGCAGCAGGTCGCGGATCATCGGGGTGTTGATCAGCACCTCGGTGGCGGGCATCCGGCGCTCGTCCTTGCCGTTCACCAGGCGCTGGCTGACGACCGCCTTGAGGTTCAGCGCCAGGTTCATCAGCACGTTGCGGTGCGCGCTTTCCGGGAAGAAGTTGAGGATGCGCTCGATCGTCTGGTCGGCGTTGTTGGAGTGCAGGGTGGCCAGGCAGATGTGCCCGGTTTCGGCGAAGGCGATGGCCGCCTCCATGGTTTCGGCGTCCAGGATCTCGCCGATCAGGATCACGTCCGGCGCCTCGCGCATCGCGTTCTTGAGCGCGCTGTGGAAGCTGTGCGTGTCCAGGCCGACTTCGCGCTGGTTGACGATCGACTTCTTGTGCTTGTGCAGGTATTCGATCGGATCCTCGATGGTGAGGATGTGACCGGTGGTGGTGCTGTTGCGATGGTCGATCATCGACGCCAGCGTGGTCGACTTGCCCGACCCGGTGGAGCCCACGATCAGTACCAGCCCGCGCGGGGCCATGATGATGTCCTTGAGTACCTGTGGCAGCTGCAGCTCTTCAATGGACGGAATGGCGCTGCGGATCGCGCGGATCACCATGCCCACTTCGCCGCGCTGCTTGAACACGTTGACGCGAAAGCGCCCGGCATCCTGCAGCGACAGGGCCATGTTCAGCTCCAGGTCGCGCTCGAAGTCGGGCACCTGGCCCTCGTCCATCAGCGAATACGCGATCTTCTTCACCATGCCGGCCGGCAGCCCGGTGCTGCCCAGCGGATAGAGCTTGCCTTCCACCTTGATGTGGACCGGCGCGCCAGTGGTCAGGAACATGTCCGACGCGTTTTTTTCCGTCATCAGCTTCAGGAAATAGCCGATGTCCATGAACAAATCCCCCAGTGACGGCCCCTGGTCGTTGCGATCCGGAGCCCTGCTGCCGACAATGACCGCCTGTCCCCCACATGGTGCGGCCACCTAATGCCCGCTAGCATTGCACAATTCAGATCGCTCCTGCAGGCCCTGGCGCTGGGTTTCGTGCTGGTGCTCACGGCTTGCGCCAGCACGCCTCCGCCAACCGCGGAGCTGTCCGCCGCCCAGCAGGCGGTCGCCCGCGCCGTTGATGCGGATGCGGACCAGTACGCCCGCGCCGAACTCGAGCAGGCCCAGGTTCTGCTGTCCCAGGCCCAGTCGGCCATGAGCTCGGGCAACCAGCGCGACGCCCGTACCGCCGCCGTGGCCGCCGCCGCCAGCGCCGACCTGGCCCGCGCGCGCAGTCGCGAGGCCGCGGCCAACACCGAGCTGGCCCAGCGCCGCGCGCAGATCTCGCGCCTGCGTGAACAACTGGGGATGGAACAATGAGCAAGCCGACCGTTTTTGCAGCCCTGCTTGGCGCCGCCCTCGGGCTGGCCAGCCTGTCCGCACAGGCCCAGGACAGCGGCAATCCCGACGTGGAGCGCCTGTCCGAACGCATGCGCGCCATCGATGCCGATCCGCAGCGCAACAACTTCGCCAACTACGAGCGCCTGCAGGCCCGCCAGGCGCTGGACGCGCTGGCCAACGCCCGCGCCAACCAGCGCGATGCCGCCCTGCGCGTGGCCGAATGGCGGGTGGAAACCGCGGAGCTTGCCGCGGGCACCGAACTGATCCGCCGGGAGATCGACCAGCTCGATCGCCTGCGCGCGGACCTGATGGTGGAAGCCAGCCGTCAGGAAGCCGCCCGCGCCCGCGCCGAGGCCGAGCGCCTGCGGGTGCAGGCCCAGATCCAGGCCGAAGAGGCCGAGCGCCTGCGCCTGGCCGCGGAAGCCGAACACGGCGCCCGTCAGGAAGTGGAGGGCGTGCTGGAAGGCGTGGCCAGTGACCAGGCCGCCCGCCTGCGTGCCGCCCGCGCCCGCCAGGCTGAACTCGAGCGCCGCGAAGCCGAACTCCTGCGCAGCCTGGAAGAAGACTGACCGGTTCATTTCCACGCATTAACCGCGTCGTCATGAAAGTGTGCCCGGGGTGGCTTGCCGACCCCGGCGGGGAGGAGTAGGGTCGAAGTGCAGTCGGCAGATTTCAGAATTGTTGCGCCGGCTGCGAGAGGCCAATGACGACGAATAGTGCATCCAGTTCAAGCCAGTGCGTCCCCGGAAAACGGTTCCGGCAGGGTGCGCCGGGCGGGGTGGAATACACCGAGTTCATCGTTGGCCCTGCTTCACTCCCCCCAAGCGCCCCGTGCCTGTCCAGGCCGGGGCGTTTTGCGTTTGTGGACCCACAGGAGGCTTTCATGTTCGAAGCGCATACCGAGACGCAGTTCGAAGAAATCATCAAGGCGAACCCCGAGTTCCGCCGCCTCTACCATCACCACAAGGAACTGGACAAAAAGGTGATGGACGCCGAGTTGGGCGTGCTGCCGATCGATGACGTCACTTTGACCCAGATGAAGCGCGAAAAGCTTGCTGCCAAGGACCGGCTGATCCGGATGTACGACACCCTCTGATCTGGACCCGGGCGCGCTTTTTGCGCGTCGCCGGCGGGCGGAGGCGGCACCCTCGTCGCCGCCGCCGTCCGCCGGGCGGGCCCCATCGGGGACGGTCCCATGCGAGCAGTGCGATAATCCGGGGTGACATCCACCACGCGACGCGCTGACCGCCCATGCCCATCCACGATTCCGTCCTTGATCTCATCGCCGACACTCCGGTCATCAAGGCCCAGCACCTCGACACCGGCCGGTGCGAGCTCTATCTGAAGCTGGAAAACCAGAACCCCGGCGGATCGATCAAGGACCGCATCGGCCTGTACATGATTGAGGCGGCCGAGCGCCGCGGCGATATCCAGCCTGGCGCCACCCTGGTGGAGGGCACCGCGGGCAACACCGGCATCGGTTTGGCCCTGGTGGCCCAGCAGAAGGGCTACAAGCTGATCCTGGTGATCCCGGACAAGATGAGCCGGGAGAAGATCTTCAACCTCAAGGCGATGGGCGCGGAAGTGGTGCTGACCCGCTCCGATGTGCCCAAAGGCCATCCCGAGCACTACCAGGACCTGGCGGCGCGCCTGGCCCGGGAAACCCCGGGGGGCTATTTCGTCAACCAGTTCGGCAACCGCGACAACCCGGATGCCCACGAGCAGGGCACCGGACCGGAGCTGCTGCGGCAGATGGCCGATGTGGGCGGCGTGGACGCGGTGGTGGTGGGGTCCGGCAGTTCCGGCACGGTGACCGGCCTGTCGCGCTGTTTTGCCGAGCATGCGCCGGAGATGGAGCTGATCCTGGCCGACCCGGAAGGCTCGATCCTGGCCGAGTTCGCCATGCACGGCACCACCCACGGTCCGGCCGGCGGCTGGCAGGTGGAAGGCATTGGTGAAAGCTCGGCCCCGCCGGTGATCGCCGACTTCTCGCGCGTGGCCAAGGCCTATTCCATCTCCGATCAGGAGAGCTTCCTCACCGCCCGCGAACTGCTGGCGAAGGAGGGCATCCTCGGCGGCTCCTCCACCGGCACCCTGCTGGCCGCCGCCCTGCGCTGGTGCCGCGAGCAGACCGAGCCGAAGAAGATCCTGGTGTTCGTGCCCGATACCGGCAACAAGTACCTGTCCAAGCTCTACAACGATTACTGGATGCTGGACAACGGTTTCTTCGAGCGCGAACAGCACGGCGACCTGCGCGACCTGATCCTGCGCCCCTTCAGCCAGAAGGACACCGTGGTGCTGGCGCCCAGCGACAAGCTGGTCATGGCCTATCAGCGCATGAAGCTGTACGAGATCTCCCAGCTGCCCGTGATGGAGGGCGACCGCATCGTCGGCATCCTGGATGAGTCCGACGTGCTGCTGCACGTATACGGCGAAGAGGCCCGCTTCAACGACCCGGTTTCCACCGCCATGACCAGCAAGCTGGACATGCTGGATGTGAAGTCACCGGTGGAGGCGCTGCTGCCGGTCTTTGATCGCGGTCAGGTGGCGATCATCACCGAGGGCGCGGGGGAGAAGTTCCTGGGGCTGATTACGCGGATTGATCTGTTGAATTATCTGCGGCGGCGCGTCCCTTAGGCGGTTTCAGCGGCTCCAGGAGGTGAGGGTCATGCGGATCGTCTCCTTGCCGTCTTCCTGCTGGGTCAGCCGTACCGGCACCGGGATGTTGTCGGCGATCCACGCGCTGGTGGTCTTGCCGCGGCCGGTTTGCACGTAGCGGGTGGCTGTCACCGTCTGCCGGCCGATGGTGATCTGCTCCGTTCCCGCGCGGCGGAAATTCCCGGGCCGGGCCCGGCCGTTCTCGACGATCCGGTAGTTCGCCGCGTGGCCCTGGTTGTGGTCGCGCACCAGCGCCAGCTGCATCAGCAGTGCGTCCATATCGCCCCGCTGCAGTTCTACCGGCCCGGCGCGGGTCGGCTTCACGTCTCCCGTCCAGCGCACCTGCCGATCAGCCCACGCATAGCGCGTCGTCACCGCGCGGCTGCCGCCCGGGTACTGGGTGCGATCACTGCCACCCAGCGGGATGTAGAAATTCCCGCGCTCCATGAACACCGTGGCCTGGTTCATCGAAGCCACCGCGTTGCCCACCGACAGCAGGTAGATCCAGTTGTTGCCCTGGCGCTGCAGATTGGCCTTGGCGCTGGCCGGGATGCCGTGATAGCGCACCGAGTACTCGGCCTGGAAGGGAGCCAGGGCGGCGTGGGCGGGGTGGGTGAG
The DNA here is from genome assembly GCA_019115725.1 of Candidatus Luteimonas excrementigallinarum. GTDB lineage: Bacteria > Pseudomonadota > Gammaproteobacteria > Xanthomonadales > Xanthomonadaceae > Luteimonas > Luteimonas excrementigallinarum. Next base: position 4,358 of record DXCY01000289.1, on the reverse strand, counting down.
GAGGGTTGCCAGCATGAGCCCGGCGATGGTCAGTAAAAAGCGTTTCATGGGAGGACTCTTTAGGGCGGGGGAGGCGGGAATTTAACCCGATCTTTATGAACCAGAGCGCCCGGAATGGGAAGTAGAGGCCATGTAGAATGCTCGGCCAAATTAGCGGCAGGTTCACCATGCACAAACGAGACATGGAAGGTCCGGCGCAGCATGCAGCCGGCACAGGCTCCCCTGTGACTGACCTCAGGGAGGAGGGCGGCCATGAGTTCATTCATGCGTTCAAAGCCTATGACGTGCGTGGCCGGGTTCCGGATCAACTCAATGGGCCTGTAGTTGGGCGCATCGGAAAGGCGCTGTCCAGCCTTCTGGGTCCCGGGCCCGTTGTGGTGGGACGGGACGTTCGGCTGAGCAGTCTGGATCTGCAGGAAGCACTTTCCCAGGGACTGCTCTCTGTGGGCCGGGATGTGATTGATATCGGCCTCTGTGGTACCGAAGAGGTTTACTTCCAGACCGATCGTCTGGATGCCGCCGGCGGCGTCATGGTGACCGCCAGCCACAACCCGATGGATTACAACGGGCTCAAACTGGTGCGTGAAGGTGCACGTCCGATCAGTGGCGACAGCGGCCTGGCAACCATTCGTGACCTGCTGGTCGCCGGAACGGTACCGGCCCAGGTGCCCGAGGTGGGCCAGTTGCGCCGACAGCACGATAAGGCCGACTGCGTGGAACGGCTGCTCGGGTACGTGAGCGGAACCACACTACGGCCTTTGAAAATCGTCACCAACGCGGGTAACGGCGGTGCTGGAGGTGTGGTCGATCTTCTGGCGCCACACCTGCCTCTGGAGTTCATCCGGATCCAGCACCAGCCCGATGGTAATTTTCCCAACGGCATCCCCAATCCACTCTTGCCAGAGAACCGTGCAGCCACCTCGGCCGCAATCCTGGAGCATCAAGCCGATTTCGGTATCGCCTGGGATGGAGACTTCGATCGTTGTTTTTTCTTCGACGAGAGGGGCCGTTTCATCGAAGGTTATTACCTTGTGGGCCTGCTGGCCCGCATGCTGCTGGCGAGCCACCCGGGCGGGAAGGTCATCCACGACCCCCGCCTGATATGGAACACCATCGAGCTGGTTGAGGAGGTGGGTGGCGTGCCTGTGGTCTGCAAGTCCGGACACGCATTCATCAAAGAGCGTATGCGGATGGAAGATGCGATCTATGGCGGTGAAATGAGCGCGCACCACTATTTTCGGGATTTCGCCTATTGCGATTCCGGCATGGTTCCCTGGCTGCTCATTGCGTCACTGGTATCCGGGAGCGGTGAATCCCTGGGCTCGCTGGTCGCTGATCGTGTCGAGCGCTTCCCTTGCAGCGGAGAGGTCAACTTCACGGTGGATGATGCTTCCGCTGCCATCAACCGTGTGGAGGATCATTTCAGCGCATCTGGTCCGGTCATCGACTGGACGGATGGGCTGTCAGCCGATTTCGGCGATTGGCGGTTCAACCTGCGCAGTTCCAATACGGAGCCGCTGGTACGCTTGAACGTGGAGACACGCGGCGACCGCGAGCTGTTGGACGCCCGGGTACTGGAGCTGCGGACCATGCTCGGCCATACCCCAAGCAATTTCTGAAGGAAGAGGAATGAAAAGGATCAAAACAGCCGTGTTTCCCGTGGCAGGGCTGGGGACGCGATTCCTGCCGGCCACTAAAACCGTGCCCAAGGAAATGCTTCCCGTGGTCGATCGGCCGCTGATCCAGTACGCGGTCGATGAGGCGATTGACGCCGGTTGCGACACGCTGGTGTTCGTGACCAACCGCTACAAGCACTCGGTTGCGGACTACTTCGACAAAGCCTACGAACTGGAAGAGAAGCTGGAGCGTGCCGGCAAGCACGCGCAGTTGGAAGTCGTGAAAAACGTCCTTCCGAACGGGGTGCGTGCCGTGTTCGTCACGCAGACGGAAGCGCTTGGCCTGGGGCACGCAGTACTTTGTGCCAAGCCCGTGGTGGGTGATCGGCCTTTCGCCGTGATGCTTCCCGATGACCTGATCTGGAACGGCAAAAAGGCCGGGGCTCTGCGCCAGATGATCGAGTTGGCGGGCGAGCGCGGCGGCAGCGTCGTTGCAGTGGAGGACGTACCTCAGGAAAAGACCGCGAGCTACGGCATCGTTGAGGCGCCGGAGTTCGATGGCAGGGCGGGTCGGGTGCGGAGCATCGTCGAAAAGCCATCGCCCGCGGAGGCGCCCAGCACGCTCGCGGTCGTTGGCAGGTACGTACTGCAGCCAAGGATTTTTGAACTGCTGGAACAGACCGGGGCGGGTAGCGGGGGTGAAATCCAGCTGACCGACGCGATCGCAACGCTGCTGGGAGAAGATCAGGTGCACGCCTACCGCTTCCATGGCACCCGGTTCGACTGCGGCAGCCATCTGGGGCTGATCGAGGCCACCATCCGCTTTGCGCTGGATCATGAACAGCTCAGCGCTGGTGCGGCCCGAGCGATGAGGCTGGCTCTGGACGAGTTGGGTGTTGTGGAGCACGGGTAGAGCCGAATCTGACCCGGTACAGCTTCGTGGGTGAGCTGAACCGGGCCGGGGCACTGGTGTGTCGGACTTCTAAGGTAGAGCCCAAACATTGCTATAATGCATGGTTGGATTCGGCAGACTTCAGGCCGACATTGGACGGGAGAGATATGCAACATTCTGATGAAAAAGTGTCCCGTCCCGGCTTGGCAACCCTTGCCATTCACGCCGGACAGGAGCCTGACCCGTCCACCGGCGCGGTCATGCAGCCTATCTACGCCACTTCCACCTACGCGCAGGCCAGCCCCGGCCAGCACCAGGGCTTTGAATACTCGCGCAGCCACAATCCGACCCGCTTCGCCTACGAGCGTTGTGCGGCTGGCCTGGAAGGCGGCACCCGCGGGTATGCTTTCGCCTCTGGACTGGCTGCCACTGCCACCATCCTGGATCTACTGGACACCGGCAGCCACGTGATCGCCATGGACGATGTCTACGGCGGCAGCTATCGCCTGTTCGAGGGCGTGCGCCGGCGCAGCGCGGGGTTGGATTTCGACTGGGTGGACCTGAGCGATCTGGCGAAGTTCGAGGCGGCGATCCGGCCCGAAACGAAGATGGTCTGGATCGAGACCCCCACCAATCCGCTGCTCAAGTTGGTCGATATCGCCGCCGTGGCTGAGATTGCCCGCAGCCGCGGCTTGATTGTGGTGGTGGACAACACCTTCAGCTCGCCGATCCTGCAGCGCCCACTTGAACACGGCGCGCATATCGTCGTGCACTCGGCTACCAAATACCTCAACGGTCACTCGGATATTGTCGGTGGCATGGTCGTGGTGGGGGACGACGGGGGTTTGGCCGAGCGGCTCGCCTACCTGCAGAACGCCGTGGGCGCGGTGCAGGGGCCGTTCGACAGCTTCCTGGCCCTGCGCGGCCTGAAGACCCTGCACCTGCGGATGAGGGCGCACTGCGAGAACGCGCAGGCGATCGCGGAGTTCCTGCAAGGCCATGAGGCGGTGGACGAGGTGATCTATCCCGGCCTGGAGTCGCATCCGCAGCATGAGCTGGCGAAGCGGCAGATGGATGGGTTTGGCGGGATAGTTTCGATTCGCCTGAAGGGCGGGTTCGAGGCGGCCAAGCGGTTCTGTGAGCGGACGAAGCTATTCACGCTGGCGGAATCGCTGGGCGGGGTGGAGAGCCTGGTGAACCATCCGGCGGTGATGACGCATGCGAGCGTGCCGGTCGAGCGCAGGCGCGAGCTCGGGCTGGGCGATGAACTGGTGCGGCTGAGCGTCGGGGTGGAAAGTCTGGAGGACTTGCAGACCGACCTGGAACACGCCTTGGCATGAGCGGCTTGTTCAACCAGCTGTCCGGCAGTTTGCGGAAGCCGGAGTTTTGGGCGTACTCCAGTTGGCTCGATATCGTTACGCGGTACCGACGGACTCGCCTCGGGCTTCTGTGGCTGCTGGCGCCGGTGTTGTTATTTACATTTGTCACCGGCCCGCTGTACGCGAGGCTGTTCGGGCGGGACCTGGCGTTTTATCTGGTGCACTTGGGCATGGGCTTCGCCATCTGGCGCATGCTCTCCATGGTGTTGTCGGAGGCAATCAACTCTCTGCGCAGCAACAAGGCGTTCATCATGGACGGGAACGTCCAGCTGACAGATTACGCACTCAAGTGCATCGCCAAGGCCTCCCTGTACTTCGCTTTCGCGATGATCGGGATGATCGGCGTGTTGATCTGGTCTCCCGCGGTCCCGATGTGGGGCATCTTGACGCTGCTAATCACCATTCCAGTCGTTGTGCTCAATCTGTTCTGGATCGCCTATGGGGTGGGACTGCTAGGCGCCCGGTCGCCCG
>DXCY01000288.1 GCA_019115725.1 Candidatus Luteimonas excrementigallinarum | reverse complement strand
CTCGTTCACGGCCTGCAACACCGTCCGCGGTGCGGGCCAGGACGTACAGAAGGTTGGTGAGAAGGTGGAGGATGCCGCCGAGGAAACCGGCGGCACCGATCCGATCTGATCGCAGCCGTTCCAGCGCCACGCGCGCGGAACGATGGGAAAGCCGGCGCACGCCGGCTTTCTTTTTGTCCGCCGCCTGGCCCGGGCGCTGTTCATGCATGTCAATGGCGGACAACGAAACCTTGACCGGGTCTTCAAACCCCGCGGGGCACAGTGAAAGTGCGCGGCAGGAACCGCGCCTATCCCCACAACGAGGTAAGACCCAATGAACAAAGACATCATTTCCGGCAAGTGGTCCCAGGTCAAAGGCAAGGCCCAGGCCAAGTGGGGCGATCTGACCGACGATGTGTTCGACGTGGCCGAAGGCAACAGCGAGTATCTGGCCGGCAAGCTGCAGGAGCAGTACGGCTGGGGCCGTGAGCGCGCCGAGCAGGAGGTCAAGGACTTCGAACGCTCGCTCTGACGGGCGTGCCTGGATTGCGCCGGCGGGCGTGATCCAGGCACATCGGAGGTGATCCGCAGGGGCCGGTTTTCCGGCCCCTGCTGTTTTCCGGCGGCCGGTGCCGGCCATTGTCGGCAGCGGTTAAACTGCTGGGCCGCCCGCCTTACAACATGCAATGAGCCAACGTCCGCTTCGCGTCCTTACCGGCATCAAGCCCACCGGCGTACCGCACCTGGGCAATTACGTGGGGGCCATCCGCCCCGCGATCAGCGCCAGCAATGCCCCGGGCGTGGAGAGCTTCTTCTTCCTCGCCGACTACCACGCCCTGATCAGCACCCATGATCCGGTGCGGGTGCAGCAGTCGACGCTGGAAGTGGCGGCCAGCTGGCTGGCCTGCGGCCTGGACCCCGCGCGCGTGGCGTTCTACCGCCAGTCCGACATCCCGGAAACCACCGAGCTGACCTGGCTGCTGACCTGCGTGGCCGGCAAGGGCATCCTCAACCGGGCGCATGCCTACAAGGCGGCGGTGGACCGCAACCGCGACGAAGGCGAGGACGACGACGCCGGAGTGACCGCCGGGCTGTTCATGTATCCGGTGCTGATGGCCGCGGACATCCTGCTGTTCAATGCCGACCAGGTGCCGGTGGGCCGCGACCAGATCCAGCACATCGAGATGGCGCGCGATTTCGGCCAGCGCTTCAACCACCTCTATGGATCGCACTTCACCCTGCCCGAGGCGCTGGTGGAGGAGCAGGTGGCCACGCTGCCGGGCCTGGACGGGCGCAAGATGAGCAAGAGCTACGACAATGTGATTCCGCTGTTCGCGCCGCGCGAGCAGCTGCGCAAGGCGGTGTTCTCGATCGTCACCGACTCGCGCGCGCCGGGCGAGCCGAAGGAGCCGGAGGGGTCGGCCCTGTTCGATCTGTACCGGGCTTTCGCCAGCGAGGCGGAAACCACTGCCATGCGCGAGGCCTATGCCGCCGGCATTGCCTGGGGCGAGGCCAAGGAGCGCCTGTTCGAGCGCATCGATATCGAAGTAGCCCCGCTGCGCGAGCGCTACAACGCGCTGGTGGCCGACCCGGGCGCGATCGAGCGCCAGCTGCGCGACGGCGCCGCCCGCCTGCGCGAAGAAGTGGCCGCGCCGTTCCTGCGCGAACTGCGTTCCGCGGTGGGCCTGCACGATCTGTCCCGGCCGCTGGCAGGGAAGGCGGCCGCCAACGAAGCCGCCGCCGCCGCACCGCCGCAGTTCAAGCAGTACCGCGAGGATGACGGCCGGTTCTACTTCAAGCTGGTCGATGGCGACCGCCTGCTGTTGCAGAGCGAAGGCCACGATTCCCCGCGCGGGGCCGGGCAGCTCATTGCCCGGCTCAAGCGCGAGGCCGGCGCTGGCCTGCACCACGTGGAGCAGGTGGGTGTGCACCTGGGCGGCGATCTGATCGGGCGCCTGGGCGAAGCGGTCGCGGTGGAGCAGCTGATGGAGGCGCTGGCCCGGTTTGCCGAGGCCGAGCTGTGAATGCGCTGGTCGAGCTCAACCTTGCGCTGATCCTGTTCATCCCGTGGTTCCTGATCCTCGGCGCGCTGTTCTGGATCTATCCGCGCCAGCCCCGTGGCCGTGGACGGCGAATCTACGACGTGCTGGCGCTGCTGCTGGCCGTGGTCGCGTTTGCGTTCACCCAGTACTGGGCGCTGGACGTGGCCGACCCGGATTACGGGCGCATGTGGGGGCAGATCCTGGCCACGGCGATCGGCTACGCGGTGTACCTGGCGGTGATGACCGCGGCGTTTTTCCTGCGTCCGCGGGTGCTCGGCGCAAGATGACCCGGCGTAGCGGCTGCGACCAAAGCAGGATCCCGGCCGCGGCCCGCGCAGCCTAGACTGGCCCCGGTTCAGCAGATTCTGGAGTTGCGGGTGGGCCTGTCCGCCGCCAACGGCATTGTCACGATCGATACCGGCTACGTGCGGCCGGCGTTCTGCGCCGCCTATCTGGTGGTCGAGGACGGGCGCGCGGCCTTCATCGATACCGGCACCGGCAAGAGCGTGCCGCGGCTGCTGGCGGCGCTGGAGGCGCACGGGCTGACGCCCGCCGACGTGGACTGGGTGATTGCCACCCACGTGCACCTGGACCATGCCGGCGGCGCCGGTCCGCTGATGCAGGAGCTGCCCAATGCCACGTTTGCGGTGCATCCGCAGGGTGCCCGGCACATGCGCGATCCCGCCCGGCTGGAGGCCAGCGCCCGCTCGGTCTATGGCGGGGAATACGACCTGCACCACGGGCCGCTGACACCGATCCCCCAGGAGCGCATGCGGGTGCTGGCCAACGGCCAGGTGCTGCAGCTGGCCGGCCGGCCGCTGCGCTGCGTGCACACGCCGGGACATGCGGGGCACCATCTGTCGGTCTGGGACGCGCGCAGCCGCAGCTGGTTCTGCGGCGATACGTTCGGTATTTCCTATCGCGAGCTGGATTCGGCCCGAGGTGCGTTCATCGTGCCCAGCACCTCGCCGGTGCAGTTTGATCCGGATGCGCTGCGCAGCTCGATCCGCCGCATCCTCGCTGAAGCGCCGCGGGCGGTGTACGTGACCCATTACGGGCAGGTGGCAGCGGTGCAGCAGCTGGGCGCCAGCCTGATTGCCCAGGTGGATGCGATGGTTGATCTGGCCCGCGGACTGGAGGACAGCCCGGAGCGCCACGCCCGGCTGACGGCGGCGTTGTCGCGACTGTACGTGGAACGTGCCCAGCGCCAGGGAATCGACCGTGCCGGGCAGCGGGTGCCCGAACTGCTGGCGATGGATATCGAACTCAACGCCCAGGGCCTGGGCGTCTGGCTGGACCGGAACCCGCTGCAGCAGGCCTGATCAGAAGAGGGTTGGAGCAGAAATCGGGGCCGCGCGCAGTGGCGCGGCCCCGGTGGTCGCTGGCCTCAGTTGGGCAGCGACAGGTCGTCCAGCAGCGCCTTGAGGAAGCGCGCGGCTTCGCCGCCGGTGGCGGCGCGGTGGTCGAAGGTGAGCGAGATCGGCATGCGGCGGTGCACTTCGATGCCGCCCATCACTGCCACCACATCGTGGCTCAGCTTGCCCGCGCCGACGATGGCCACGCACGGCGGTACCACCACCGGGGTGGCGTAGCGGCCGGCGAACATGCCGAAGTTGGACAGGCTGATGGTGTAGCCGGACAGTTCGCTGGCCGGGATCGAGCGATCCTCGACCTGCTGGCGCAGGCGCTGGATGGCCGAACGCACGCCGGTGGCATCCAGCACGTCGGCATTGCGCAGCGCCGGCACGAACAGGCCGTCATCGGTGTCCACGGCAATGCCGATGTCCACGTGCGGATGCATGGTGCGGGTGAGGTTCTTGCCGTCGAACCAGGCGTTGAGCGCGGGCACGGCCTTGGCCGCGGTGCAGATGGCGCGGATCAGGCGGGCGGTGATGTCCTGCTTGCCGATCCAGGCGTGCAGGTCGGCATCGTCCACCAGCGTGGTCGGCACCACCTGGCTGTGCGCGTCGGCCATGACCCGGGCCATGTTGCGGCGCACGCCCTTGAGCTGTTCCGGCTGGCCGCTGGCCACCACGCCCGGGGGCTGGGTGCGCATCGGGCGGCCGGACTGGGACACGGGGCCGCGCTGTGCGGCGGCCACCGGGGCCGGTGCGGCGGCAGGTGCCGGGGCAGCGCGGTCAACGGCGCGCTGTGCCGGCGCCGCGCCCGCTTTGGCGGAACCGTCGGCGGCAGCCTTCTTGACGTCGGCCAGGCTGACCACGCCGTCCGGACCAGTGGCGGTCACGCGGCTGAGGTCCACGCCCAGCTTGCGCGCCATCGCGCGCACGGCAGGCATGGCCTTGACGCCACCGACGGCCACGGCCTGTTCGGTGTGCACGTGGTCGGAGGACTGCATGGCGCCGACCACGGTGCCGGCATCCTGGCGTGCTTCACCCTGCGGGGCGGGCTTGCCGTCGGCCTCGATCGCGCCGCCGTCGTCGGAGGCCACTACGCGGTCGTCCGGCGCCGGGTCCTGGCTGCCGACGCCCTTGTCACCGCCGCCGTGGTGGTGGCCGGTGTCCTGGCCTTCCGCGCGCTGCGGCATCGAGGGGTCGACCTCGAACTCGGCCAGCATCGCGCCGGTGATCACCACGTCGCCGGCGGCGCCGGCCAGCTTCAGCACCTTGCCCGAGACCGGGGAGGGCACTTCGACCACGGCCTTGGCGGTCTCCATGGAAACCAGCGGGTCGTCCAGGCGGATGGTGTCGCCTTCCTTGACGTTCCACTCGACGATGGTGGCGTCCGGCAGGCCTTCGCCCAGGTCGGGCAGGAAAAAGGTCTTCTTGTTGCTCATGGCGTTTATCCATTGGGCGGGCCGTGGCCCGCCGGTGGTTGATGGTTCGCTGGATCAGCCGTGGGATACGGCGCGCTTGGCGGCCTCGACCACGCGGTCGACGCTGGGCAGGAACTTCATCTCCAGGCGGAACAGCGGGATGTGCGTGTCCGGGCCGGTGACGCGCTCGACCGGGGCGACCAGGTCGTACATGGACTCCTCGGCCAGGCGCGCGGCGATCTCGGCGCCGAAGCCAGCGGTCTTGGGGGCTTCCTGCACGATCACGCAGCGGCCGGTCTTGCTGACCGACTCGGCGATGGTGACGAAATCCAGCGGACGCAGGGTGGCCACGTCGATCACCTCGGCGCTGATGCCTTCGGCGGCGAGCTTGTCGGCGGCCTCCAGGGCCTCCTTCACCTGCGCGCCCCAGGTCACCAGGGTCACGTCGGTGCCGTCACGCAGCACGTAGCACACGTCCAGCGGCAGGGCCTCGCCGTCGTCCGGCACCACTTCCTTGTACTGGCGGTAGATGCGCTTGGGCTCGAAGAAGATCACCGGGTCCGGCTCGCGGATCGCGGACAGCAGCATGCCGTAGGCGCGCTGCGGCGAGGACGGCATGACCACGCGCAGGCCGGGCACATTGGTGAAGATCGATTCGTTGGCCTCGCTGTGGTGCTCCGGGGCGCGGATGCCACCGCCCCACGGCACGCGCAGCACCATCGGGCAGGTCAGCCGGCCGCGGGTGCGGTAGCGCATACGGGCGGCGTGGCAGACGATGAAGTCCACCATCGGGTACACGAATCCATCGAACTGGGCCTCGGCGATCGGGCGCAGGCCCTGGCTGGCCATGCCGACGGTGAGGCCGGCAATGGTGGTCTCGTCCAGCGGGGTGTCGATGACGCGCTCGGAGCCGAACTGCGCATGCAGGCCGGCGGTGGCGCGGAACACGCCGCCGTTCACGCCCACGTCTTCGCCCAGCACCACGACGCTCTTGTCGTTGCGCATTTCGTAGGCCATGGCCTGGGTGAGGGCCTCGATCAGGGTGATCGGGTTGGACTGCTGGTTGCTCATGCCCGGCCCTCCCGGTCGATGGCTTCCTGGCGCTGGGCCAGCAGCTCGGCCGGCGGATCTGCATACAGATAGTCGAACATGGCTTCCACGGGCTGCACGGGGGTGTTGAGGTAGGCGTTGATCTCAACGTCCACCTTCTCTTCGCATTCGGCGATCCAGGCCTTTTCCTCGTCCTCGCTCCACACCCCGGCGTCGGTCAGGTAGGTACGCAGGCGGGTCATGGGCTCGCGGGTCCAGCCGTCCTTCACTTCGGCCTCGTCGCGGTAGCGGCTGGCGTCGTCGGCGGTGGTGTGGTCGTGCAGGCGGTAGGTCATCATTTCGATGACGGTGCCGCCTTCGCCCTTGCGGGCGCGCTCGGTGGCGCGGCGCATGCCTTCCAGCACGGCGATCAGGTCGTTGCCGTCCAGCTGCAGGCTGTACAGGCCGCCGGCCAGACCCTTCTGGGCCAGGGTTTCGGCGCCGGTCTGGGCGTGGCGGGGCACGGAGATGGCCCAGCCGTTGTTGATCACGCACAGCACCAGCGGCGACTTGAACGCGCCGGCGGAGTTGACCGCGGCGTAGAAGTCGGTCTTCGACGAGCCGCCGTCACCGCAGCAGGCCACGGCGACGCGGTCCTGGCCGCGCAGCTTGAACGACAGGGCGGCGCCCGAGGCCATCAGGCACTGGGTGGAGATGGGCACGCACCAGGGGTAGTCACCCTTGGGGCCCTGGAAGTCGTTGCCGCGTTCGTCGCCGCCCCAGTAGAGCAGGACTTCACGGGGCTGGACGCCGCGCATGAACTGGGCGCCGTATTCGCGGTAGCTGGGGGCGAAGACGTCGTCTTCCTGCATGGAGGCGCCGATGCCGACGTGGGCGGCTTCGTGGCCGAGGCTGGCGGCGTAGGTGCCGAGCTTGCCGGTGCGCTGCAGTTTGATGGCTTTGCTGTCGAAGGTGCGTACGAACAGCATCTGCTTGAAGAGGGGCACGAGGGCCTTGGGATCCCGGAATGCTTCGGGTAGGTCGGCAACGAGCTTGCCGTCCGGGCCGAGGTATTGCAGGTATTCGATCTCGAATTTAGCGGCGACAGTCATGGAATCAACGAGTTCGGGACAAGACCGCAATGATAGCTGTTCCAGGTAACGCGGATATTGCGCGGTGCGGCATGACTTCCGGCGTGGGATCTGGTTGTTCCGGGGTTTTCCGGTTTGCTTTCAGGGGGTTGGAGCCCCCGGCCTCAGCCAAGGCGAAGGCCTCCTCCTTTACTTACGCGCAGAGGCCTCCCGGCCACGACGGGGCTCGGCTCCGGTGGGGGCGCTGGGGTCGCGCGGCGGCAGGAAATCGCATGACGTGTTGCGCACTCGGGTAATCTGCGCGCATGACCGAGGACCGCAATCAGCGCCCGCTCGAGGCGGGCATTCATACCGATCTGGATGGCAGCCTGACCTATGGGGGCTATCTGCGGCTGGACCTGTTGCTGGCTGCCCAGCAGCCGGTGTCGGAGCCGCAGCATCACGACGAGATGCTGTTCATCGTGCAGCACCACGTGTCGGAGCTGTGGCTGAAGCTGATCATCCACGAGCTGGGGGCGGCGCTGGGGTATCTGCGCAATGACCAGCGGGGGCCGTGCCGGAAGGTGCTGGCGCGGTGCAAGCAGGTGCTGCGCCAGCTGACCGAGCAGTGGTCGGTGCTGGAGACGCTGACGCCGGCTGAGTATGCGGAGTTCCGCAATCTGCTGGGTCCGTCGTCGGGCTTCCAGTCGCTGCAGTACCGCACGGTGGAGTTCCTGCTGGGCAACAGGAATGCGGAGATGCTGAAGGTGTTTGCGTATGACCCGGCAGGGCAGGGGGCGCTGCGGGGGGTGCTGGAGGCGCCGGGGCTGTATGACGAGTTCCTGCGCTATCTGGCCCGGCTCGGGCATCCGGTGCCGCAGCGGCATCTGGAGCGGGACTGGACCCGGCCGCACGTCCACGATGAGGCGCTGGTGGATATCTTCGCGGCGATCTATGCCGATACCGAAGGTTGCTGGAAGGAGTATTCACTGTGCGAGGACCTGGTGGATCTGGAGAGCCAGTTCCAGCTGTGGCGCTACCGCCATATGCGCACCGTGCAGCGGATCATCGGGTTCAAGCGCGGTACCGGCGGGTCGAGCGGCGTGGGCTTCCTGAAGCAGGCGCTGGACCTGACCTTTTTCCCGGAACTGTTCGATGCCCGGACCCGCATCGGGCAGGACGGCTGAGCGGCTGACGGGTATGGAGATCACTCCGCAGGCCGTGCCGGCCTGGGCCCTGACCGGGGCCTGGGGGCTGGCGGCGCTGGTGCTGGCGCTGCAGGTGTGGCCGCTGTGGCGGCACCTGCGCGGGTCGGGGCAGGAGGCTGCCCGGCTGCTGCTGGTACTGGCGGTGGTGCTGGTGGCCGTGCGCTGGTTCAACACGGCCCCGCTGCAGGGGGTGATGCTGCACCTGACCGGGGCCACCATCGCCACCCTGCTGGTGGGCGCGGGGCCGGCGTGCTGGGTGATGGCGGTGGCCAGCCTGGCGGGGGTGCTGATGGGCGCGGCCTGGCACGGCTGGGCGCTGGATTTCCTGGTGACCGGAGCGCTGCCGGTGGGGGTGACGGCGGTGTTTTCGCGCGCGGTACGGCGCTGGCTGCCACACAACATCTTCGTGTACGTGATGGGCAACGCCTTCTTTGCCGCGGCGGTGGCCATGGCCGCTTCGGTGCTGGCCAAGTTCGCGGTGGTGGCATGGCTGGGCAGCCGCTCGGCTGCGGCTTACCTGGTGGCGACCCCGCTGCTGATGCTGGCCGAAGCCTTCCTGACCGGCACGCTGATGGCGGTGATCGTGGTGTACCGGCCGCAGTGGTGCGCCTCGTTCGATGACAAGGTGTACCTGTGGCCGGAACGGCCGATGTAGCAATGTTGTGGCCAATGGGGGGGTACCGGGGCGCCCCCGTGCTGTTAGCATGCGGCGGGTTCACCTTCACCCTGGAGTCATGAATGAGCCACCCGGACCCCGATCTCACGCCCGCACCCCGCGGCGTGGTGACGCGCATCCTCGACATGGTCGAGCGCGTGGGCAACAAATTGCCGGATCCGGCGATGCTGTTCCTTATTCTGATGCTGGTGACCTGGGTGGTCTCGGCGGTGATGTCCGGCTGGAGTTTCAGCGAGATCGACCCCCGCACGGGTGACCCGGTCGCGATCAACAATCTGCTGTCGGGCGCGAGTCTCACTGCGTTCATGGCCACGATGGTGCAGACCTTCGTCAACTTCGCCCCGCTGGGCGTGGTGCTGGTGGCGATGCTGGGCCTGGGTGTGGCCGAACACACCGGATTCATCAATGCGTTGCTGCGCGCGATCCTGAGCGTGACTCCGAAGATGCTGTTGACGCCCGCGCTGATCGGCGTGGGCATCCTCAGCCATATCGCGGTGGACGCCGGCTACGTGCTGGTGATTCCGCTGGGCGCGGTGATCTTCTACGCTGCCGGCCGACATCCACTGGCGGGGATTGCAGCGGCGTTCGCGGGCGTTTCCGGCGGGTTCTCGGCCACGTTCTTCGTTCCCTCCAGCCTTGACCCCATGCTGGCCGGCCTGACCCAGGAGGCGGCGCGGATCCTCGAGCCAGGCATGGAGATCAACCCGCTCAACAACTATGTGTTCACCACGGCCTCGACATTCCTGGTGATCCTGGTGGGCTGGTTCCTGACCGATCGGGTGATCGAGCCCCGGCTGAAGGCCACCCGGGTGGATGGCGATATCAGCGACATGCCGACCATGGAGGCACTGCAGCCGAACGAGCGGCGCGGCCTGGTGGCATCGGTGGTGGCGATGGCCGTCGCGATCGTGCTGTTCGTGCTGACCCTGCTGCCAGCGGGAACGCCGTGGGCCGCCGATCCGGCGACGCTTGCACCGGGTACCCATCCGCTGCTGGCGTTCACCGCGCCGCTGATGCAGTCGATCGTGGCGCTGATTTTCATCTTCTTCCTGATCCCGGGTGTTGTTTACGGATACGTGGCCGGCACCGCGAAGAGCCACCGCGACATCATCGAAGGCATGAGCAAGTCGATGAGCGGGATGGGCTACTACATCGTGATGGCGTTCTTCGCCGCGCAGTTCATCTATGCCTTCAGCCAGTCCAACCTGGGCGTGCTGTTTGCCATCAAGGGCGCCAACACGTTGCAGGCCATGGGTCTGCACATGTCGCTGATGCTGGTCGGAATCGTGCTGCTGTCGGGGGCGGTCAACCTGCTGATCGGCTCGGCATCGGCCAAGTGGGCGCTGATCGGCGCGATCATGGTGCCGATGATGATGCAGCTGGGCATCTCGCCAGACCTGACCCAGGCTGCGTATCGGGTGGGCGATTCGAGCACCAATATCATCACCCCGCTGCTGCCGTACTTCCCGCTGATCGTGGTGTTCTGCCAGAAATACGTGAAGTCCGCTGGAGTGGGCACCCTGCTGGCACTCATGCTGCCGTTCGCGGTGACCCTGCTGATTGTATGGACGCTGTTCCTGATCGGCTTCTGGGCGCTGGGGATTCCGCTGGGTGCCGGCGCCAGCTATGTCTATCCAGCCCTTTGATGGCCGTCGGCAGGGACACTGTTCCCCAGCCGGGGCCGTCGCGGTAATGTAAATTTTCCAGCGGTGCCCGCCGGGGTACCCGAATGTCCGGGAGTACCAGATCCGTGTCCAATCACCCGCCCTCCGCCGAAGGCAAGACCTTCTTCGGCCACCCGCGCGGCCTGTTCGTGCTGTTCTTCGCCGAGATGTGGGAGCGCTTCTCGTATTACGGGATGCGCGCCATCCTGATTTTCTATCTCATCCAGCACTGGATGTTCTCGGAAGAGAAGTCGTACATCATCTATGGCGCGTACACCGCGCTGGTGTACATCACCCCGGTGGTGGGCGGGTATCTGGCGGACAGGTATCTGGGCCAGCGCAGGGCGGTGCAGTTCGGTGCCATCCTGCTGGTGATCGGCCATGGCCTGATGGCCTTTGAGGGGCCCGGGCCCGCGCAGTATCCGGAGCTGACCGCCGCGGATATGCAGAGCGGCATCTTCATCAACATTTTCTGGCTGGCGCTGGCATTCATCATCATGGGTGTGGGCTTCCTCAAGTCCAGCATCTCGGTGATGGTTGGCCAGCTGTATGGCCAGGGCGACATCCGTCGCGATCCCGCCTTCACCATTTTCTACATGGGCATCAACCTGGGCGCGGCGCTGGGTTCGCTGCTGGTGGGTTACCTCGGCGATGCCTGGGGCTGGAACTGGGGTTTCGGAGCCGCCGGCGTCGGCATGCTGCTCGGGCTGGTCGTGTTCGTGTGGGGCCGGCCCGCGCTGCTGGGTGCGGGTGAGGCGCCCGATCCGGCGCGTCTGCGCGAGCGCGTAGCCGGCATCCCGCTGGAGTGGCGCGTGTACCTGGCGGGCCTGCTGGGCGTGGTGGTGG
>DXCY01000287.1 GCA_019115725.1 Candidatus Luteimonas excrementigallinarum | reverse complement strand
ATCCTTGGCCTGCGGGAAACGCAGCATGCCCCGGGCACGGGGCAGTGTGCAACCGGACGGGGACGGAACGAACAGAGGCACCGCATGAGCAACGACCAGCTGGTCGCCAAGGTCTGGAACTACGCGCACGTGCTGCGCGACCAGGGCATTTCCTACGGCGACTACATCGAGCAGATCACCTACCTGCTGTTCCTGAAGATGGACCAGGAGCGCACCGAGTACCTGGGCGAGGATTCCGCGATCCCGCCCGAGTGGAACTGGTCCGCGCTGGTCAAGCACGACGGCGAGGCGCTGGAACGCCAGTACCGCCGCACCCTGCAGGCGCTGGCCAAGGTGGACGGCCTGATCGGCACCATCTTCCGCAAGTCGCAGAACAAGCTGTCGGATCCGGCCAAGCTCAAGCGCGTGGTCAGCCTGATCGACAGCGAAGGCCCGTGGATCGGCCTGGACGTGGACGTGAAGGGCGAGATCTACGAGGGACTGCTGGAGCGCAACGCCTCGGAAGTCCGCTCCGGCGCCGGCCAGTACTTCACCCCGCGCCCGGTGATCGACGCCATCGTGAAGTGCGTGGACCCGCGGATCGGCGAAACCGTCTGCGACCCGGCCTGCGGAACCGGCGGCTTCCTGCTCACCGCCTTCGAACACATGAAAGATCAGAGCCAGGACCGCGACAAGCTGCGCAAGCTCCGCCACGGCGCGCTGCACGGCGTGGACATCGTGGACGAGGTCGTGCGTCTGTGCGCGATGAACCTGTACCTGCACGGCGTGGGCAACGGTGAGAGCCCGGTGACCCAGGGCGACGCGCTCGCCTCCAATCCGGGCACCCGCTACAAGGTGGTGCTGACCAACCCGCCGTTCGGCAAAAAGTCCAGTTACCAGGTGGTAGGCGAGGACGGCAGCGTGACCACCGAGCGCGAGACCTACGAACGCGACGACTTCAAGTTCACCACCTCCAACAAGCAGCTCAACTTCCTGCAGCACATCATGACCATTCTCTAAATCCACGGCCGTGCCGGCGTGGTGCTGCCGGATAACGTGCTGTTCGAGGCCGGCCGCGCAGGGGAGGGCATCCGCAAGCGACTGCTGGAGCAGTTCAACTTCCACACCCTGCTGCGCCTGCCCACCGGCATCTGGTACAGCCCCGGAGTGAAGGCGAACGTGCTGTTCTTCGACAAGCGCCCCGCATCACGCGACGTGCAGACGAAGGAACTGTGGGTCTACGACTACCGCACCAACGTCCACAAGACCCTCAAGACGAAACCGCTGGTCCACGCTGATCTGGAGGATTTCGTCCACTGCTACGGCGAGCGCAAGGAAACCGACCGCTTCCGTCGCTTCACCTACGAGGAGTTGGCCAAGCGCGACAAGCTGAACCTCGATATCTTCTGGCTCAGGGACGACAGCCTGGAAGACATCGACAGCCTGCCAACGCCGGATGTGCTGGCGGCAGAAATTGTGGATGGGCTTGAGGCGGCGTTGGAGCAGTTTCGCGCGGTGAGCGCAGAGCTCACAGGCACACACGCGTCCGAATAGGGCACTTGGAGCTGCAATCGGCATTACGTGGCCAGCGCGAATCCAACGGGAGGGAATGCAGTCACCGCTGGTGAGTCGGAAGACTCAGGCCTTCCAAAAGGATGGAACCATAATTCCTGCACGTAGCAACCCGGATTCCATCTGAAGGGACACGCTCCCGGAGTACTGGCCGTTGGTGACCGCTTCGGCGGCGGGCCAGGCGGGCCCGCCACCGATCAGGATGCGCTGGCCGCTGTCGGCCCGACTGAGGTGGGAGCTCAGAAACCCCAAGTGAGTAGCAGTGCGACCCGCCCATCCGCCAGCCGCGAATCACCCACGGACTCCGCCACCAGCTCACTGTAGCTGGAGGTGTCGCTGTACTGCAGGCGGGCGTTGATGGGGCCGAATTCGCGAGCCAGGCTCACCAGCCAGTCGCTGTAGCTGTCGCCCGCAGCGGCGTCCAGGTCGAAGTGGCCAACCTGCAGGCCCAGGGTGAGGCCGGTGTCGCCCAGCGGGAAGTCGGCACCGGCGTAGTAGTACCAGCTCCTGGCGCCGAGGTTGAAGATGTCGGGCGAGTAGGCGACGCCCACGTTGTAATAGTCGGCGAAGGCGAGGTTGGCTTCGATCTCGGTGTAGTCGATGTCGTAGTCGGCGCCGTTGTGGCCGGGGTAGGCCACGCGGGAGACGAACACGTCGAGTTCGGCGCCGGCGCCCAGCTCGCCGGACCAGCCGATGTAGCCGCTGACTTCATAATCCATGCCGTCGTCGGGATCACCGAAGTCCACGTTGGAACCGGCAGCGCCCACGTAGAAGCCGCTCCCATGCTCCACGGTCAGTTCCAGCTGCAGCGCCGGGTCTTCCATGGTCTGGGAGACGCCGCGCCACACGTAGTCGCTGGCGGCAACGACTTCGCCACCGAAGGACCAGGGCGATTCGCCGGCCTCCTGGGCGTGGGCGGGCAGGGCGATAGCGGCAAAAAGGGCTGCGAGGGAAAGGCTGATCGTGGACTTGTTCATTTCCTGGACTCCACCCCCGGGCGGGGGCAAACCGGGCGACAATACACGCGAGCGGTGCCTGCGTAAATTCGCGTTGACAGGGCAGGGACCGGCTCCGAACATGCCAACCCTGTCACAGCCTCTGGAGAACGCCGTGTCCCTGCGCTTTGCCCCGCTTGCCTGCGCCCTGATCCTTGCCGCCTGTGGTGGCAGCCAGCCCGGTTCCGAGGATGCCACCGACGGCGCCGAGGAGCAGGTGCTCAACGTCTACAACTGGTCGGATTATGTGGCCGACGACACGATCGCCAACTTCGAGGCAGCCACCGGCATCAAGGTGAACTACGACGTCTACGCCGAGAACGAAACGCTGGAAACCAAGCTGGTGGCCGGCGGCTCGGGCTATGACGTGGTGTTCCCCTCGGCGCGTCCGTTCGCCCAGCGCCAGATCCGCACCGGCCTGTACGCGCCGCTGGACAAGTCGCAGCTGCCGAACCTGCAGTATCTGGACCCGGACATCATGGAAGGGCTGACCGATATCGATGCGGACAACCTGCACGTGGTGCCCTACATGTGGGGCACGACCGGGCTGGGCATCAACGTAGAGAAGGTGACGGCCGCGCTGGGCGCTGATGCACCGCTGGATTCCTGGAACCTGCTGTTCGACCCGGCCAACGCCGCGAAGCTGGCCTCGTGCGGCATCCACGTGCTGGATGATGACCAGGAAGCCTTCAGCGCCGCGCTGATCTGGCTGGGCCGCGACCCGAACGCCGGCTCCGCCGACGAGATCGACGCGGTGAAGGAGGCCTATGCCGCCATCCGTCCGCACATCCGCACCTTCAACAATGCCGAGTACAAGGACGCACTGGCCAACGGCGATGCCTGCCTGGTGATGGGCTACTCCGGCGATATCGGCCAGGCCCGCGACGTGGCCGTGGAGGCCGCCGAAGCAACCGGTCGCGCGGCGCCTGATATCCGCTACGTGATTCCGAAGGAAGGCGCCGTGCGCTGGATGGACGTGATCGCGATTCCCAGGGACGCGCGCCACCCCGGCAACGCCCACGCCTTCGTCAACTACCTGATGGAGCCGGAGGTGATCGCCGCCATCACCGACCACGTGGCCTATGCCAACGCCAACCTGGCCGCGACCGAGCTGATCGATGCGGAGATCGCCGCCGACACCGGCGTATACCCGCCCGAGGACGTGCGCGAGCGCCTGGTGGATCCGGTCTCGCTGCCCGATGACGTGCAGCGCCAGCGCGTGCGCGCCTGGACCGGCATCAAGAGCGGCCGCTAGGCGATGTCGGTTCCTGCGCGCGGCGTGGCAGCAGTGGCCGAACCTTGGCGCGATCCGGCCGCCCAGCCGTTCGTGCGCATCGAGGGGGTGACCCGGGTTTTCGGCCAGACCTATGCCTGCGATGACATCTCGCTGGATATCTACCGGGGCGAGTTCTTCGCCCTGCTGGGCGGTTCGGGCTCGGGCAAAAGCACGCTGCTGCGGATCCTGGCCGGGCTGGAAAGGCCCGACCAGGGGCGGATCCTGATCGACGGGCTGGACGTGACCAACCTGCCGCCCTACCAGCGGCCGGTGAACATGATGTTCCAGAGCTACGCGCTGTTCCCGCACATGACGGTGGCGCAGAACATCGCCTTCGGCCTGCGCCAGGACCGCCTGCCCGCCGCCGAGATCCGCGACCGGGTACAGGAGATGCTGGAACTGGTGCGCATGCCGCAGCTCGGCAACCGCAAGCCGCACCAGCTCTCCGGTGGCCAGCGCCAGCGCGTGGCCCTGGCCCGGGCGCTGGCCAAGCAGCCCAAGCTGCTGCTGCTCGACGAGCCGCTGGGCGCGCTGGACAAGCGCCTGCGCGAGCACACCCAGTTCGAACTGGTGAACATCCAGGAGCGCGTGGGCACCACCTTCATCATGGTCACCCATGACCAGGAAGAGGCGATGACCATGTCGTCACGGATCGCGGTGATGGATACCGGGCGGATCGTGCAGGTATCGACCCCGGCGATGCTGTACGAATACCCAGCCACCCGCTTTGTGGCCGAGTTCATCGGAGGCATCAACATCTTCGAGGGCCGGGTGGTGGGCATGGACGAGGCTTCCGGCCAGGTGCGGATCCAGTGCGATGCGCTGGATGCCGAACTGCTGGCCCGGCATCCGGATCCGCTGCCGGAGGGCACCGCGGTCAGCGTGGCGGTGCGTCCGGAAAAGGTCGATGTGCACGAGACCGAGCCACCACGCGGCACCGTCGCCACCGAGAATGTGGTGGTGGGCAAGGTGCGCGATATCGCCTATCTGGGCGACGTTTCGATCTACCGGGTGGAGACCGAAGCGGGCGCCATCGTGCGCGTGCAGGAAACCCACGTGGCGCGCAGCTCCGAGCCGCATTACGACTGGGATGACACGCTGTGGCTGAGCTGGGAAGCGGCCAGCGCGGTGGTGCTGACCACATGAGCACGCGGGCGGGGCGCAACGCCGGCCTGTGGGACTTCTGGTTCGACGTGGTGCGGAACCTGTTCGGCTGGTTCCGCGCCGTGGGCCAGGAGTTCCGCACCCGCCGCGGCCGCTTCCTGGTGACCGCGCTGCCAATGCTGTGGCTGGGGCTGTTCTTCCTGGTGCCGTTCCTGATCGTGCTCAAGATCAGCTTCGCCCAGGCGGTGTTCGGACAGGCGCCGCCCTACACGGCGCTGATCGAGCAGACCGCGGACGGGGCCACTTCGCTGCGCCTGCACGTCTCCAACTACGCGATGCTGCTGTCCGACCCGCTGTACGTGTCGGCCTACCTGAAGTCGCTGCTGTTCGCTTCGGTCTCCACGGTGTTCTGCCTGCTGCTGGGCTATCCGATCGCCTACGGCATCGCGCGGGCGCGGCCGGCGGTGCGGATGCTGCTGCTGGTACTGGTGATCCTGCCGTTCTGGACCAGCTCGCTGTTGCGTACCTACGCGCTGATCGGGATCCTCAAGGCCAACGGCCTGCTGGCCCAGACGCTGTCGGCGGTCGGCCTGGTGGGGCCTGATTTCGCCCTGTTGCATACCGATATCGCGGTCTACATCGGCATCGTCTACAACTATCTGCCGTTCATGATCCTGCCGCTGACGGCCACGCTGATGCGGCTTGATTTCACCCTGCTGGAAGCCGCCGAAGACCTGGGCTCGCGCCCGTGGCAGGCGTTCCTTCGGGTCACGCTGCCGCTGTCGATGCCGGGCATCATCGCCGGCGCGCTGCTGGTGTTCATCCCGGCGGTGGGCGAGTTCGTGATTCCCGACATCCTCGGCGGGCCGGATGCGCTGACCATCGGCCGCGTGCTGTGGATCGAGTTCTTCACCAACCGCGACTGGCCGCTGGCGGCCGCGGTGACCATCGCCATGCTGGTGATGATCGTGCTGCCGACGCTGCTGTTCGAGTACTTCGAAAACCGCCGCAATGAGCGGGAGGCCGAGGCATGAGGCGCAACCCGACCCTGCTGTACACGGCCATGGTGGCGGGCTACGCCTTTCTGTACATCCCGATCATTTCGGTGATCGTGTATTCGTTCAACGCTTCGCGGGTGTCCACGGTGTGGGGCGGGTTCTCGACCCGCTGGTACGTGGAACTGCTGGGCAACCAGCAGTTGTTGGACGCGGTACAGCGCAGCTTCCTGATCGCCGCGCTGACCGCCACGGCGGCGGTTTTTCTGGGCACGGCCTGCGGCCTGGCACTGTCGCGCTTCGGGCGCTTTCCCGGACGCGGGCTGCTGAGCCTGATGAACTCGGCGCCGATGGTGATGCCCGACGTGATGATGGGGCTGTCTTCGCTGCTGCTGTTCGTGACCCTGCAGCAGGCCTTTGGCTGGCCCGACCGCGGCATGACCACGATCACCCTGGCGCACATCACCCTGACCGCCTGCTACGTCACCGTGGTGGTGCGCTCGCGCATGGCCGGCATGGACGACAGCCTGGAAGAAGCCGCCATGGATCTTGGGGCAAGGCCGTGGCGGGTGTTCTTCGTGATCACGCTGCCGCTGATCGCACCGGCACTGCTGGCCGGCTGGCTGCTGGCCTTCACCCTGTCGCTGGACGATCTGGTGATCGCGAGCTTCACCTCCGGACCCGGCTCGAGCACGCTGCCAATGGTGGTGTACTCGAAGGTGAAACTGGGGGTGACGCCTGAGATCAACGCACTGGCCACCATCATCGTGGTGCTGGTGGCCTTGGGCGTGTGCCTGGCCGGGATACTGATGCATCGGCGCACGCCGGCGGACAGCTAGGGGCAGGGTGCTCCGCACCGAACGGTAGAATGTGGCCATGCATCCGCCCGCGCCCCTGACCCCAGCCAGCGACGCCGACGCGCACGACGAAGCGCAAATGCGCCGCGCCCTGGAACTGGCCGATCACGCCGAGCGCGCGTTCGATGAAATTCCCGTCGGCGCGCTGCTGCTGGGTCCGGATGGCCAGGTGCTCGGCGAGGGCTGGAACCGCAATATCACCGATCACGATCCCACTGCCCACGCCGAGATCATGGCGATGCGCCAGGCGGGCAGGGCGCTGGGCAACCACCGCCTGATCGGCTGCACCCTGTACGTGACCCTGGAACCCTGCGCCATGTGCGCGATGGCCATGGTGCATGCGCGTATTGCACGGGTGGTCTATGCCGCGCCGGACCCCAAGACCGGAGCTGCGGGCGGCGTATTCAGCCTGCTGCAGGATCCGCGCCACAACCATCGCGTGGACGTGCAGGGCGGGCTGCTTGCGGACGAGGCCGGGCGGCGGCTGACCAATTACTTCCGCCGCAAGCGGGGCAAGCCGCCGCTGTGATTCCCGGGTAGTCTGGGCCAGCGCTGCGCTATCATGTTCGGTTCCCTGTGCTGGATCCGTGTATGAATATTGCCTCCCCGGACGCTGCTGAAACCCGCCTGATCTGGATCGACCTGGAAATGACCGGGCTCGACCCGCGGCGCGACTCCATCCTGGAGATCGCCACGGTGGTGACGGATTCGCAGCTGGAGATCCTGGCGGAAGGCCCGGTGTTCGCCATCGGCCACGATTCGCAGGTGCTGGAGGCGATGGACGACTGGAACCGCAACCAGCACGGTGGCTCCGGCCTGTGGCGCCGGGTGCTGGAGGAGGGCGTGCGGATGGACGAGGCCGAGCAGCAGACCCTGGCTTTCCTGCGCGAATGGCTGCCGGGCGGCGTCTCACCCATGTGCGGCAATTCGATCTGCCAGGACCGGCGCTTCCTGCACCGGCGGATGCCGGAGCTGGAGCGCTACTTCCACTACCGCAACCTCGATGTGAGCACGCTCAAGGAACTGGCCCGGCGCTGGGCCCCCGAGGTATTCGCCGGGGTGAAGAAGAACGCGGCCCACACCGCGCTCAGCGACGTGCACGATTCCATCGCCGAGCTGCGGCACTATCGCAAGCACATGGCAAAGCTGGCCGACCCCGCCCCGTAGGTCGGGGCAACGCCCCCGACGCAGCCCGCGCCGCACGGCACGTCGGCCGCGTAGGGCCGACCTACGGGTTGGGGCGGATGATTTTCGAGGCCGGCGTGCCGTCGGCGTCGTGGTGATATACGCGCACATCGCGCGGACCGGCGCCGTGGGCGAGATTGGCGGCGTCCATGCGGTCGCGCACTGCCATGACCAGCGCGGTGCGGGCGCTGCCGAGCTCATAGGTCTTGGCCCAGGCAAACAAGGTCACTTCGATCCCCGTTTCCGCCAGGCGCCCGATCGACACCGACGGCGCCGGATCATCCAGCACCTCCGGCACTCCGGTTGCTGCTGCCAGCAGCACTTCCTGCGCCAGTCGCAGATCGTCGCGGTAATCAATGTTCACCAGCACTTCCATCCGGCGTCGCGGATAGGCAGTGAAGTTGATGATCGGCGCGGTGGTAATACTGCTATTGGGCAGTACCACGACGCGATGGTCGGCGGTACGCAGGCGGGTCTGGAATACCCGGATCTGCTCGATCGTGCCTTCCTGGCCGGCCACCTGCACCGTATCGCCCTCGCGGAAGGGCCGCAGCACGATCAGCATGATCCCGGCGGCAATGTTGGACAGCGAGTCCTTCATCGCCAGCGCGATCGCCAGGCCGGCCGCGCCCAGCACGGCCAGCAGCGATGCGGCCGGCACTCCGAGCTTCTGCAGCGCGATCACCATCGTGATCACCAGCAGGGCGGCGTAGGACAGGTAGCGCAGGAAGCCGGAGACCGTGCTGTCCGCGCCGATGCGCTTGAGCACACGCTCCAGTCCCTGGCTCAGGCGCCTGGACAGCCAGACGCCGATCGCCAGGATCAGCGCTGCTGCAAGAAGGTCCAGGCTGAAATCTTCCAGCCATTGCAGCAGCCGCGTCCTGTCGATCGGCGTGGTCATGGGCAGTTATCCGTCAGGCGGACCTGTGCTTGGCCAGTCGCAGCCAGGTATCGACCACGGTATCCGGATTCAGCGACACGGATTCGATGCCTTCGTCCATCAGCCACTGGGCAAGATCCGGATGGTCGCTCGGGCCCTGGCCGCAGATGCCCACGTACTTGCCGCGGGCGCGGGCGGTCTTGATCGCCATCGACAGCAGCTTCTTGACCGCCGGGTCGCGCTCGTCGAACAGGCCGGCGACGATGGAAGAGTCGCGGTCCAGGCCCAGGGTGAGCTGGGTAAGGTCGTTGGAGCCGATCGAGAAACCATCGAAGATGTCCAGGAACTCGTCTGCCAGAAGGGCGTTCGAGGGTACCTCGCACATCATGATGATCTTGAGATTGTTCTCGCCCTGACGCAGGCCGTTTTCGGCCAGCACCTCGACCACGCGGCGGCCTTCGTCGAGCGTGCGCACGAACGGGATCATGACCCAGAGGTTCTCCAGGCCCATCTCCTCGCGCACGCGCTTGACCGCCTTGCACTCCAGCGCGAAGGCATCGGAGAAGGACGGATCGACGTAGCGGCTGGCGCCGCGGAAGCCGATCATCGGGTTCTCTTCCTCCGGCTCGTAGCGCTGGCCGCCGATCAGGTTGGCGTATTCGTTGGACTTGAAGTCCGACATGCGCACGATCACCGGGTTCGGCGCCACCGAGGCGGTGAGGGTGGCGATGCCCTCGGCCAGGCGGTCCACGTAGAACGACACCGGATCGGCATAGCCGGCGATGCGGGCGTCGATCGCCTGCTTCGTGGCCGCGTCCTGATCGTCATATTCCAGCAGCGCCTTGGGATGCACGCCGATGTGGCTGGCGATGATCATCTCCAGCCGCGCCAGGCCGATGCCGGCGTTGGGCAGCTGGCCGAAGTCGAACGCGCGCTCCGGGTTGGCCACATTCATCATGATCTTCAGCGGCGCCTCGGGCATCGCGTCCAGATCGGTGGTGATGCGCTCGAAGGGCAGGGCGCCGGCGTAGATGTAGCCGGTAT
>DXCY01000286.1 GCA_019115725.1 Candidatus Luteimonas excrementigallinarum | reverse complement strand
ACCACGTTGTGGCCCATTGCGGCCACCGGCATCGAGCCGACGTGGTCCAGGGTGATGGTGAATTCGCTGCACGACGCCGGCACGTTGATCGAGTCGGTGTTGTACTGCATCCGGTCGTTGCCCTCGATGGTGATGCCGCAGCCGCTCACCTCCGGGGCCACGTTCTCGCTGCCGCCGGTCGAGTGTTCGGTATAGGGGCGGTCGAGGGTTTCCGCCTCGGCATCCTCGCCAAGGGCAGTGTCACCGGCTTCGCCGGGGGCCGGCTCGCCCACAGGCTGGGCGGGGGTGGTATCCATCGCGGTGGTGTCGGCCGGCGTGGTGTCCATTGCCGTCGTGTCCGCCATCGTGCGGTCGGCATCGGTGGGCGTGCCGTCGCCGCCGCAGGCGGCCAGTGCCAGCGAGCAGGACAGGGCAAGCAGTGTCATTCGGGCTTTCATCAGGACCTCCGGGGCCATCAATGGGATTCTTTCGGTTATTTTTGCGGACCATCCCTTACGGTGAAGTGATGGTTTCCGCGCGGCTGCAGGGCTTCATTCAGCTTCTTCCAGACCCTCCAGCATCGCCTGCACGTGGCGGCTGGGATTGCGGTCTGAATGCACGGCGGCAATCGTTCCATCCTGGCGGATGGCATAGGACGTGCGTGAGGAGTACTCGCTGCCTTCGCTGACGGCACGGTAATCGGCGGCGATGCGCGCGCCGGTATCCGCGGCCACCGCGAACCTGCCGGCGCAGGTGGCGCCGTCGGCGGAAAACTCCTGCAGCTGGTCGGTGTTGCCGGCGGTCACGCCAATGACCGTGGCCCCCAGTCCGGTAAAGCGTTCGATGCTCTGGGAAAACAGCGCCGCTTCCAGGTTGCACCCCGGCGTATTGGCCGCCGGGAAGAAGTAGAGCACCACCGGTCCTTCCGACAGTGCGGCTGCCATGTCGAACTGGAATGCTTCACCCGCCAGCCAGGCGGGCGCTTCGAACAGCGGGGCGCGATCGCCCGGCTGCAGGGTGTCCTCGGCCTGGACGGACTGGGTGCAAGCGGCGGTGAGGGCAAGCACGGTGCCCAGCAGGGCGGTCTTGAAGGCATTCATTGCAGGCTCCCATCGGCAGCGGGGTGGCGGCATGGTCCGCAGCAGTGCGGTACGCCCCTCATGCTACGCCTGCAACGGCCGCCGTGCAGATTGCGGGAAGCGGGATTGCCCGCGATTGCCTGCCCTGGCCGCCCCCGGCCGGACCTCAGTTGAACGACTGCAGCTGCAGGTCCAGATGGTCGCGGCCGTTGCGGCGCTGCAGGATGCGCGCGGGCACCGGCAGGTCCTCCACCACCCATGCGATGGTTTCGCGACGGCCGCTGGTGCGTACCACCCGGGTGGCTTCGCGCTGCTCGCCGGCCACGCTGATGGTCTCGGTACCGTCAACGCGGAAGCGCTGCCCGCGCACGCGGCCGTCTTCCACCAGGCGGTAGTTGAGCGGCTGCCCGGCGGCCACGTCGCGTACCACTGCCAGGTTGATCAGCATGCCGTCCATGTCACCGGCGCGCAGCTGCACCGGACCGGCCTCGTCGCTGTCGACATCGCCGGTCCAGCGCGCCTGGCCGGCATCCCAGTCGTAGGTGGTTTCCACGCTGCGGTTCCTGACCAGCATGGCGGCCAGGCCGGATTCGCCGGCCTGCGAGTCCACACTCTTCAGCGGGCGCCAGTGGTCGTTGTGCTCGTCGAAAGTGGTGCTCTGGGTCAGCCGTGCGCCCATGCCGGCCACTTCCACCTTGTACTCCCACTGGTCCTGGCCATTGCGCTCCAGGGTCATGTTGCCGGTGGCCTGCATGCCCATGTAGCTGGCGCGGTATTCGGCGTTGAAGGGCTCCAGCGCCCAGGCCGAGGTGCCGGCCACGAACAGGGCGCCTGCAGCCAGCAGGCGGATGGTGGTGCGCCGGGCGCGGCGATAGTTGGCTTGGATCATGGTCATTCGGTCCCTCGGTATTCGATCAGGCGCAGGTCGATGGTGTCGTCGCCATCGCGCTGCAGGATGCGGATCGGGGTGGGCACGCCGTTGGCGACCCAGACGATCATTTGGTCGTCATCGTCCTCGATGCGTGAAATGCGCAGGGCACGGTAGCCGATGCCGGCCACTTCCACCGGTTCGGTCTCCGTTGATACCTGGTACTCGTGTTCGCGCGCACGGCCGTTGTCCACGTAGCGGTAGCGCAGGGTGGCGCCGGGCTCGGCGTCGCGGATGACCGCCAGATTGATCAGCAGGGCGCTCATGTCGCCGTCTTCCAGCGGCACGGGCTGGCTGCGGCGCTCGCTCACATCTCCGCTCCACTGCGCGGTGCGGGCGTGCCAGTCATAGATCCCGGTGGAGTTGCGACCAAACAGGATCGCCTTGCGCACAGTGCGCTGGGTGAGCGGGCGGAAGAACTGCCCATCATGGTGCACATCGAACACGGTGCTCTGCAGCATGTTCAGCCGGGCCAGGCCGATCAGGCCGCGGTTGGCGCGGAT
Source organism: Candidatus Luteimonas excrementigallinarum (assembly GCA_019115725.1). Classification (GTDB taxonomy): domain Bacteria; phylum Pseudomonadota; class Gammaproteobacteria; order Xanthomonadales; family Xanthomonadaceae; genus Luteimonas; species Luteimonas excrementigallinarum. The sequence goes on along the minus strand of DXCY01000286.1, from coordinate 3,747 downwards.
TTCCAGGGTGACTTCCCAGTTCGGCGCCTCGCGCGGCTCCAGGGTCATGCTGGCCTCGCCCACGTGCCGGTCGCCGTACCAGGCTTCATAGGTGGCGAAGAACGGCTCGGGCTCGGAGGCCCGCAGGGGGCCGGACAGGGCCACGACCAGCAGGGTGAGCATCAGGGCAATAGGTCGCATGGGCGACATCATGCAAAGTGGTTGTTTGATCCCAGCTGAAGCGGTGCCTGCAGACGGGCGCCATCGGCGTGAACGCTGTGTTCTTTCAGCTGGATGCGGCCGTTGGCGATCCAGCGCACGGTTTCCACCAGCAGCGGATGCTCGCGCTCCAGCACCCGGGCGGCCAGGCCGGCCTCGTCGTCGCCGGGCAGTACCGGCACCCGGGCCTGGGCGATGACCGGGCCGCCGTCCAGATCGGCGGTCACGTAGTGCACGCTGGCGCCGTGTTCGGTTGCGCCTTCTTCCAGCGCCCGCCGGTGGGTGTGCAGGCCCTTGAAGCGGGGCAGCAGCGAAGGGTGGATGTTGATCAGCAGGCCGGGGCGGGCATCCACCGCGGCGGCGCCGATCAGGCGCATGTAGCCGGCGCAGACCACCAGATCGGGCTGGACCGCATCGACATGGGCGAACAGCGCCTGGTCATAGGCGTCGCGGGAGGCGAAGGCTTTTGGATTCTCGGCGGCGCAGGGCACGCCCGCGGTGCGGGCGCGTTCCAGGGCGGCGGCGTCGGCACGGTCGGAAAAGACCCCCACCAGGCGCGCGTTCAGCGTGCCAGCGGCGATGGCATCGATCAGCGCCTGCAGGTTGCTGCCACGGCCCGAGGCCAGGGCGGCGATGCGCAGCGGCGCAGGCGCGGACGCAGGCGCCGGGTTGGAGAACTCCACGGACACTGGTTCAGCCGATGCGGACGCGGTCGCCGCTGGTTTCGGCCACCTGCCCGATGCGCCAGTGGGTCAGGCCGTGCCGTTCCAGCCCGGCTTCCACCAGGCCGGCTGCGTCCGGATCCACTGCCAGCACGAAGCCGATGCCGCAGTTGAAGGTGCGCCACATCTCGGCGTCGGCCACCGCGCCTTCGCGCTGCAGCCAGTCGAACACCGGCGGCAGCGACCAGGCGCTGGCATCCACCTCGATGCCCAGGCCGTCCGGGATCACCCGCACGATGTTCTCGGTCAGCCCGCCGCCGGTGATGTGGGCCAGGGCGTGGATGGCCTCGCCGTGCGTGCCCAGCAGGTCCAGCAGCGGCTTCACATAGATGGTGGTGGGCGCCATCAGCGCGTCGGCCAGGCGGGTACCGCCAAGATCCAGATCGGCAGGGCTGCCGGCGCGCTCATAGATCCGCCGGATCAGTGAGTAACCGTTGGAGTGCGGGCCGCTGGAGCCGATGCCGATCAGCACGTCGCCGGCTTTGGCGCGCGAGCCGTCCACCAGGGCGGACTTTTCCACCGCGCCCACGCAGAAGCCGGCCAGGTCATACTCGCCGGGGGCATACATATCGGGCATTTCGGCGGTTTCGCCGCCGATCAGGGCGCAGCCGGCCAGCTCGCAGCCGGCGGCGATCCCGCCGACCACCGCTGCGGTGGTATCGATGTCCAGCTTGCCGGTGGCGAAGTAATCCAGGAAAAACAGCGGCTCGGCGCCCTGCACCACGATGTCGTTCACGCACATCGCCACCAGGTCGATGCCGATGGTGTCGTGGCGGCCCAGCTGCTGGGCCAGTTTGAGCTTGGTGCCCACGCCGTCGGTGCCCGAAACCAGCACCGGCTCGCGGTAGCGGCCGGACAGATCGAACAGGGCGCCGAAGCCGCCCAGCCCGCCCATCACGCCGGGGCGGTGGGTGCGCTTGACCAGCGGCTTGATGCGTTCGACAAGGGCGTTGCCGGCATCGATATCGACGCCCGCATCGCGGTAGGTGAGCGGGGTGGGGGTGGTCACGGGTGCGGCCGCCAGTAGGGACAATCCCGCAATTTTAGCAGTCGGCGGCGGCGTGCGGCCGCCCATGCCGGCGAAGGCGTGGCGGGCGTGCCAAACGGCGTCGCAGACAACAGCCCAGCGGCCTTTGTGGCAACATTCCGCGATCTGTATGTACCGGGAACACCACATGCTGCACGTGAACCGCATCGGATGCTGGATGGCCTGGCTGGTGGCCGGCTGCCTGCTGCTGGCCGGCGATGCCATGGCCCAGCGGATGGAGGGAGACCGCGCCGGCGCGCAGGGCCTGTACGAGGCCGAAGTGCGGGTGCACAGCCAGCGTGAGAACGAGCGCCGCGGAGCGCTGGGACGCGCGCTGGCGCAGGTGCTGGGCAAGCTGTCCGGCGACCGGACCGTGGTTGAGCGCCCCGGCGTGTCCGCCGAGCTGCGGCGGGCCGAGGGCTACGTGGAGCATTTCGATTACCGCCAGGACGAGGGCACCTCGGCCAGCGGCGCGCCGACCTTCCACACCACCCTGGTAGTGCGTTTCGACGAGGAAGCGGTGGACGGCATGGCGGCAGCGCTGGGCCTGCCGGTGTGGCCGGCGCCGCGCCCGCGCCCGGTGCTGTGGCTGGCGATTGATGACGGCCGCGGCCCGCGCCTGGTCACCCTCAACCAGAACAACGCGGTGCGACCGGTGCTGGACCGGGCCCGCGAGCGTGGCTACGGCCTGGGCCTGCCGCGCGGCAGTGCCGCCGAGCAGGCAGCCACCGGCGCGATCTGGCGCGGGGACCATGCCGCCGTGGCGCGGCTGTCGGCCCGCTACGCGCCGCCGATGCAGCTGCTTGGCAAGCTGTACCGCCATGAAGGCGGCTGGAAGGCGGACTGGACGTTCGTCGACAATGGTCGGGTGCTGTCGCAGTGGTCGTCGCAGGACGCCCGTCCGCAGGCCACCATGGCCGGCGGTGCGGATGGCGCGGCCGATGCACTGGTCAAGCGCTATGCGCGCGCTCCGGAGACCGGCCCGGCGGGCAGCTACCGGATGACGTTCACCGGGATCGACAGCAGTGATGACTTCATCCGCCTGGCGGGCTATCTGCAGGGCATGTCGGTGGTGCAGCGGATCACGCCGGTCCGGGCCACGGCCGAAGGACTGGAAGTGGAGCTGGAGCTGCTGACCGGGCTGCCAGGCTTCCGCAGCCTGGCCGATGAGCAGGTGCTGGCCGAGGTGGACATGCTGCTGGATACCGGTACCCCGATCTACCGGCTGGTGCGCTGACGATGGCGCCCGTCGAGGACACCGCCGCCATTGCCCTGTTCCTCAAGCGCTTGCAGTGGGGGCTGGTGCTGGCGGTGGTGCTGTGGCTGCTGATCGCGCTCGGCCCCATCCTGACCCCGTTCGTGATGGCCGCGCTGCTGGCCTGGCTGTGTGATCCCCTGGTGGACCGGGTGGAACGTACCGGGCGCTCGCGGCTGTTCGGAGTAAGCCTGGTCTTCCTGCTGATGGTGCTGATGGTCACCCTGGCGATGCTGATCCTGGTGCCAATGGTCGAGCGCCAGGTGAAGACGCTGGTTGAATCGCTGCCGTCCATCCGCGAATGGGTGGTGGGTACGGCGATTCCGTGGATCGAGCAGCGCACCGGCTTCTCCGTATCGGCCTGGGCGGATCCGCAGCGCCTGTTCGACTGGGCGCGCGAGCACTGGCAGCAGGCCGGGGGCGTGGCGGCCTCGTTCTTCGGCTACCTGCAGCGCTCGGGATTCGTGTTCATCACCTGGATCGTCAACCTGGTGCTGCTGCCGGTGCTGACCTTCTATTTCCTGCGTGACTGGGACCTGCTGGTG
>DXCY01000285.1 GCA_019115725.1 Candidatus Luteimonas excrementigallinarum | reverse complement strand
TTCTCCACCGCCGCGGCGGGGTGGACATGATGGCCGGCAACGCGCTTCCACTGCGCGATATCCACATTCCGGCGGCCCCGGCGTGGTGGCCGCCCGCGCCTGGCTGGTGGCTGCTGGCGGCGGTGCTGCTGGTGCTGGGGGCAACGGCCGGGCTGGTGCTGTGGCGCCGGGCCCGGCGGCGCCGACGGCTGCGGGAGATGTTTGATCGCGAGGTGGCAGCTGCCGATACGGTGCCCGAACGCATTGCCGCGATCTCGGTCCTGCTGCGCCGCGCCGTCCGCCACCGCGAGCCCGCCGCCGCGGCCCTGCAGGGAGAGGCCTGGCTGGCCTGGCTGGCGCGGGATCCGGCCATGGAGGGGCTGGACGCACAATCGCGCACCATGCTGCTGGAAGGTGGCTATCGCCGCGATCTGGACGGGTTCGATCCGCAGGCCCTGCATGACGCCGCGCGCGCATGTTTTGTACGACTGGGCGGAGGGCGCCGGTGAACGCCTGGCTGTCCGCGGACTTTGCCGGCTTCGCCTGGCCCTGGCTGCTGCTGGCGCTGCCCCTGCCCTGGCTGGCATGGCGCCTGCTGCCGCCGCGCCGCTCCACAGGCGATGCGCTGCGCATGCCGCATGCCGACCGCCTGGCCGAGGCTGCGGGAACCGCGGGACGGCGTGCGCCGTCCGGCCGTCGTTGGCCTCTGGCGCTGGCCGGGCTGGCCTGGGTATTCCTGTGCCTGGCCGCGGCGCGTCCCCAGCAGCTTGGCGAGCCGCAACAGCCGCCGCAGGCGGGGCGCGAGATGATGCTGGCGCTCGACCTGTCCGGCAGCATGGGCGATGAGGACATGCTGTTGGGCGGGCGCCCGGTGGACCGGCTGACTGCCGCGAAAGCGGTGCTGGCCGACTTCCTGGACCGTCGTGAGGGTGACCTCGTCGGGCTGCTGGTGTTTGGACGCAGCGCCTATGTGCTGGCGCCGCCCACCCGCGATCTGGACACCGTCCGCCAGCAGCTGGTCGATAGCGCGGTCGGCCTGGCAGGCCGCGAAACCGCGATCGGTGACGCCATCGGCCTGGCGGTCAAGCGTCTGCGCGAGCGCGAAGCCGAAGACGGCAATGACCACGGCGATGACAGCGCCCACGGGGCAGCAGGTGAACGCGTGCTGGTGCTGCTGACCGACGGGGTCAACACCGCGGGCCTGCTGGAGCCGCTGAAGGCCGCAGAGCTGGCCCGCACCTACGGCGTGCGTGTGCATACGGTGGCCTTTGGCGGCGCTGGCGGCGGACTGTCGATGTTCGGCTACCGCCTGCCGGTTCCGGGTGGCGGCGACGATATCGATGAGGCCACTCTGCAGGCCGTGGCTGAAGCAACGGGAGGCCGCATGTTCCGCGCCCGTGACGCGCAGGAGCTGGCCGGGATCTATGCCGAGATCGACCGGCTCGAGCCGGTGGAGCGGCTGGGGCCCGCTGCGCGCCCGCGTATCGAGGTCTATCCCTGGCCGCTGGGCGCGGCGCTGGCCTGCGCCCTGCTGGCGCTGCTGGGCGGGCAGCTGCGTCGCTGGCCGGGGTCGGCACGCCGCACCGCCGCTGATGCCGGGGGTGGCGCATGATCCAGGCGCTGGCCGAACTCCAGTTCATGCGGCCGCAGTGGCTGTGGCTGCTGCTGGCCCTGCCGCTGCTGGCGCTGTGGTGGATACGGCGCCAGCGGCGCGAGGATGCCTGGCGGCGCCGGGTGGATCCGCACCTGCTGCCGCATCTGCTGGCGCCACGGTCGGGCCGTCGCCGCGGGGCCGGCGTATTACTGGGCGCGGGGACGTTGGGCCTGGCGATCCTGGCGCTGGCCGGACCGGGATGGCGTGCACAGTCGCAGCCGTTGTACCAGCAGGCCTCCCCGCTGGTGGTCGCCCTGGATCTGTCCAGCGCCACCACCACCGGCGACCTGCCGCCGAATCGCCTGCTGCAGGCGCGCGCTGCCATCGACAGCCTGCTGGCGGCGCGCGCGGGCGGCCAGGCGGCGCTGGTGGCCTTTGCTGGCGATGCGCATACGGTGGCGCCGCTGACCGGGGATGCGGATAACGTGCGGGTGTTCCTGGATGCGCTGGCGCCGGACATCATGCCCACCGACGGCAGCGACCCGGCGCGGGCGATCCGCTGGTCCGTCGGCCTGCTGGAGCGTGGGGGGCTGGAGCAGGGCGACATCCTGATTCTCACCCATGACGCGGATGCCGATGCCCGCCGGGCCGCCGCTGCGGCGGCCCGCACGGGTTACACCGTGTCCGTTCTCGGCCTGGGAACCGACGCCGGTGCGATGCATCGCGATGGGGGTGGACGTCTGGTGCACAGCCGCATGGACGCCGCGGCGCTGCAGGCGCTGGCCGAGGCCGGATCCGGCCGGTTTGCGGCGCTGGAGGCGGGTGATGCGAGCGAACTGGCCGGGCTGGGATCAGGAGGACCGGTGGACCGGGCGGGTACCGGCGCGACCGGTGGCGAACGCGCGGACCAGGGGTATTGGCTGCTGCTGCCGCTGATGCTGCTTGCGGCGCTCGCATTCCGTCGCGGCGCCGGCCTGCTGGTGGTGGCCCTGGCGCTGGGCCTGCCGCTGGTTCCGGCCAACGCCCAGGACCTGCCTGAGGCCCTGGAGGGCGGACTGTGGCAGCGCGCTGACCAGCAGGCCCACGAGCGCAGCCTGGCCGCGGTGGAGGCTTACCGTCGCGGCGATTACCAGACGGCCGCGGAGATCTGGGCGGGCTTGCCGGGCGCGGATGATGCCTACAACCGTGGCAATGCCCTGGCGCAGGCGGGTC
>DXCY01000030.1 GCA_019115725.1 Candidatus Luteimonas excrementigallinarum | reverse complement strand
CCCTGTGGCAGTACGCATTCTTCATTGAAGTGTCCGGCCACGCGGGTGAGTCACCGCTGCTGGATGCGCTGGGCGAAATCGATTCCTTCGCCGGCGAGATCCGCGTGCTTGGTTCCTATCCGGTCGCCGTGCCGTGAGCACGCCTGCCGTCGCACCGGACGGAGAAATGGCCTGGACTGCCTGCCCCGGCACCCCGCTGCGGGGCGAACTGCAGATACCGGGCGACAAGTCGATTTCGCACCGGGCGATCATGCTGGCGGCACTGGCCGATGGCAGCTCGCGGATCACCGGGTTCCTGGAAAGCGAAGACGCGCGCGCGACCGAGGAGATCTTCCGGGCGATGGGCGTGGTGATCGAGGCGCCGGGCGAGGGCGTGCGCGTGGTCCACGGCGTCGGCATCGATGGGCTGCAGCCGCCGCAGGGCGTGCTGGACTGCGGCAACTCCGGCACTGCCATGCGCCTGCTGGCCGGGCTGCTGGCGGGGCAGGCGTTCGACACCACGCTGGCTGGGGACGCCTCGCTGTCGCAGCGGCCGATGCGCCGGGTCAGCGCCCCGCTGGGCCGCATGGGCGCGAGGATTGAGGCCCGGCATGGCGATCGCCCGCCACTGATAATCCACGGCAACAATGCGCTTCAAGCCGTTGATATTGAAACTGAAGTTGCCAGTGCGCAGGTGAAATCAGCGCTGTTGCTGGCCGGCCTGTACGCGCAGGGCACCACCCGCGTCCGCGAGCCGCGGCCCACCCGGGATTACACCGAACGCATGCTGGCCGCGTTCGGCTGGCCGGTGGAGTTCACGCCCGGCCAGGCCAGCCTGTCCGGCGGCTACCGGCTGCGGGCCACCGAGGTTGCGGTTCCGGCGGACTTCTCATCAGCGGCGTTCTTCATCGTCGCTGCCACGCTGGTGCCGGGTTCGCAGCTGCGCCTGCAGCGGGTGGGAATGAACCCGCGCCGGACCGGCCTGCTGCACGTGTTGCGTGCCATGGGCGCCGATATCGTGGAGGAGCCCGCGGGCGAACAGGGCGGGGAGCCGGTGGCCAATCTGGTGGTCCGCCATGCGCCGCTGCGCGGCATCGAGGTGCCCGTGGAGCACGTGGCGGACATGATCGACGAGTTCCCGATCCTGTTCATCGCCGCCGCCTGTGCGGAGGGCCGCACTAGCGTGCGCGGCGCCGCCGAGCTTCGGGTCAAGGAATCGGACCGCATCGCGGTGATGGCCGACGGCCTGCGCACACTCGGTATCCAGGTGGAGGAGACGCCGGACGGCGCCACCATCCATGGCGGTGCGCTGGGCGGGGGACGTATCGACAGCCATGGCGATCATCGCGTGGCCATGGCGTTCGCCGTGGCCGGGCAGCTGGCCGCGGGGCCGGTGCATATTGCCGATACCGCCAACGTGGCCACGTCCTTTCCGGACTTCATCGCGACCGCGGCAGCCGCCGGTTTCGGACTCGGGCCTGCCGCGTAGCCCTCTACGGGTCCCCAATGCTGAAATCGACCGGCACGGTGACCGTGGATGACGCGGGCCGGCCGTCCCTGATCGCCGGTTCGAACGTCCATTGCTGCACGGCATCGCGGGCCGCGCGGTCGAGGTCGCGGGAGCGGCTGCTGCGCTGGACCTCGACCGACACCGGCCGCCCGGTGGCATCCACCTCCACCCGCAGCAGGACCGTGCCTTCTTCGCGTACCCGCAGCGCGGCCGCGGGATAAGTGGGCTGCACCTGCGTTGCAGGTTCGGCATCACGATCCTGCGGCCGAGGCCTGGCCGGTGCCGCAGGTGCGGTTGTTGACGGCGTGGCGGTGGGATCTTCGGCGGATGACTCTTCCAGAGGAGCCTCATCTTTCACGGCCTGATCCACGCCCTGATCCACAGCAGGCACCGCGGATTCCAGCGGAGGCGTTTCAAGCGCCGTATCCGTACGGGCGTAGAGATACCAGAGGGCGGCCAGCGCGCCGATCAGCAGCAACAGCCAGACCAGCGGGGCGGTAGTGCGGGCAGGCGGCACGGAGGATGCCGGTTCGCGGCTGTGATCCTCCCGATGCCCGGGGGTGGATTCAGGTGGCGGTTCTGGCATGGCTCAAGGGAGAAACGTTGCGCATGTGCGCAGACTCCCAGAGCGGATGTTGTCTCCGCGTCACGATCCCGCGCCCTGGTAGTGCGGTGGAAACGGCGTCAGGGGTTGAATGACACCGGGATTTCCACCGGCGCCACTACCGGTTGGCCATCCTGCATCGCCGGCTGGAACCGCCAGCCGCGAACGGCCCGCAGCGCGGCCTGATCCAGCGAGCGGTGGGAGCTGCTGCGCACCACCTCCACCTGTCGAGGGCGGCCATCCACACCGACCATTGCCCGCACCAGCACTTCGCCGGACAGGCCCCGGCGCAGCGCCGAGCGCGGATAGGTGGGGTTGGGGCGGTGGACCGGGCGTGGGCCGACGTTGCCGGCATCCGCAGCCGGTGATGGGTGATTGTCCGCAGTCGCCTCGTCCATGCCGGGCGGGGCAGGCGCGGGCAGTTCACCGGCAATCCCGGGCGGTGGCTGGGCCGGTGCGGGAGGCAGGGTGAAAATGCCGGCGCTTCCGTCATCATCGTTGCCGTCGTCGGCGTCTTCGCCCATCGATTCCGGGACCTGCGGGGCGGGCAGGGTCGGCTCAGACGGCATCTGTGCGCTGGGCGCCTGCGTATCGGCCGCACTGTCCGCATCCACCGGCTCACGCTGGACCAGCCACACCACCACGAACAGCAGCAGGCCGGCCACGATCGCTGCCGGCACGATCAGCCACGGGCTCAGGCGCCGCAGTGGGGATAGACGCTGAGCGGCGCGGGCATGGAGCGTGCGGCCACGCGCGGGATCATGATGGGGGTCGGGCATGGGCGGCTGGCAGTCCGGGGGTGTCCGCGATTCTGGCACAGGCCGCATTGACGGTTCGGCACCGCCGCCAGTCTCGGGCGATAATGGTCGCCCCATCTCCATAGCCAGACGCCATGCTCGATCCCAACCTGCTGCGCAACGACCTCCCCGGACTTGCCGAGCGCCTGCAGCGCTCGCGCGGATTCACCCTTGACGTGGGTGCGTTCGAATCGCTGGAAGCCGAGCGCAAGCAGCTGCAGGTCCGGACCCAGGAGCTGCAGAACCTGCGCAATACCCGCAGCAAGGAGATCGGCAAGGTCAA
>DXCY01000029.1 GCA_019115725.1 Candidatus Luteimonas excrementigallinarum | reverse complement strand
CCGTAGGCTTCCACCAGGGTGACGCCGGTCACCTGTTTCCAGCGCTCGGCCACCGAACGCTGCACGGCCATGCCGCCACCCAGGGTGATCTTGAGCGAGGAGAAATCCACCTCATCGAAGCCCGGCGTATTGAGCAGGCCGTTGAAGAGCGTGTTGACGCCGGTGATGGCGGTGAAACGCACTTTCTTCAGTTCCTTGACGAAGCCGGGCATGTCGCGCGGATTGGTGATCAGCCAGTTGTGCCCGCCGATCTTCATGAACACCAGGCCGTTCGCCGTCAGCGCGAAGATATGGTAGAGCGGCAGGGCGGTGATGATGGTCTCGCCGCCGGGTGCCAGGCCGCCGGCAATCCACGCCGATGCCTGCTCCATGTTCGCCACCATGTTGCGATGGGTCAGCATGGCCCCCTTGGCCACGCCGGTGGTGCCGCCGGTGTACTGCAGGAAGGCGATGTCCTGGGGCGAGATGGTGACCTTGGGCAGGGTGTGCTTGCGCCCGGCCGCCAGGGTGTCGCGAAAGCGCACCGCGCCCGGCAGGCTGTAATCGGGCACCATCTTTTTCACGTGGCGCAGCACGAAGTTCACGATCGCGCCCTTGGGGAAGCCCAGCATGTCGCCAAGGCCGGTGGTGATCAGGTGCGGCACATCCAGCTTTTCCAGCGCTTTCTGCGCGGTGTGGCCGAAGTTGTCCAGCACCAGCAGCACGCTGACGCCAGCATCGCCGAGCTGGTGGCGCAGCTCGCGTGCGGTGTACATGGGGTTGACGTTGACCACGGCCAGCCCGGCGCGCAGCACGCCGAACGTGGCGATCGGGTACTGCAGGCAGTTGGGCATCATGATCGCCACCCGGTCGCCCTTCTTGAGCTTGAGCTCGCCGAGCAGATAGGCGGCGAACTGCCTGCTCAGCTCATCCACCTGCGCATAGTTCAGGGTGACGCCCATGTTGGTGAACGCGGGCCGGTCGCGGAACTGGTCGATCGCGCCCTGCAGGACGTCCGGGATCGAAGCGAACTCGTCGGCGTTGATTTCCGCCGGGGTGCCTTGGGGATAGCTGGCCAGCCAAGGTCGTTCAATGGTCATGCGTTCCACTCCCTGAATTGTGTCGCGTCGCGGAAAAACACGGGCCGCGTGCGCTGTCTCCGGATTGGAGCATAGCGCCGCGGAAGCTGGCAAGGCGGCTTGTGGGCAGCTGTGAACGCGGTACGCTGATGCATGGCAAGGGGAGCAGGGCAGTGATGCGCGAGAGGGACAGGGGCGGATGTGGGGGATGGGGAAAGGCCGCACGATGGACTGCAGGCGCATTGCTTGGCGGCCTGTTGCTGGCAGCGGGCTGTGCCCGGCCGGCGCCGGAAGAAGCGCTGCGCAAGACCGTGGGTGAGGTGCAGCAGAGCATCGAGGGGCGCGATGCGGGTGCGCTGCGTCGTCACCTGTCCGAAGACTTCATTGGGCCTGGCGGAATGGACCGCGACCAGGCCCGGCGCACCGCGGCGCTGTACATGATGCAGCACCAGTCGGTGGGCGTGACCCTGGGGCCGATGGAGATCCAGCTGCAGGAACCGAACGCGACCGTGCGCTTCAGCGCCGCACTCACCGGCGGATCCGGCCGCCTGTTGCCCGACCGCGCCAACCTCTACAAGGTCGAGACCGGCTGGCGGATGGAGGGCGGGGACTGGAAGATCACCAGCGCCCGCTGGACCCCGGCCCTTTGATATCACCCGTGTCGGGGGCGTAGCCCCGACCTACAGCAAGTGCCGTGGCAGGTCGCGCAGGACGTAATGCAGGGGGCCGCCGTGGTGGGTGAGGCGCACCGTTTGCGCGGCACTGCCGCGCGGTGCGGCCGAACGCCCCGCGCGTGAGCGCGGGGCCGGGCTTCCGCCCGCTCCGTAGTCGTTTACGCCGCCTTGCGCGAAGCCAGGTCGCGCAGCACGTAATGCAGCAGGCCGCCGTGGCGGAAGTACTCCACTTCCTTCGGCGTCAGCAGCAGCACGTGGGCCTCGAAGCGGGTTTCGCCGCCATCCGCCTTGCGTGCCACCACCGTTGCGGTGCGGGCATTGCCGCCATCCAGCCCGGTGATATCGAAGGTCTCGGTGCCGTCCAGACCCAGCGTCTGCGCGTTTTCGCCGTCCTTGAACTGCAGTGGCAGCACGCCCATGCCCACCAGGTTGGAGCGGTGGATACGCTCGAAGCTGGCGGCGATCACCGCCTTCACGCCCATCAGGTTGGTGCCCTTGGCCGCCCAGTCACGCGATGAGCCGGTGCCGTACTCGTGCCCGGCGATCACCACCAGCGGTACGCCGTCGGCCCTGTACTTCATCGCCGCGTCGTAGATCGACATCTTCTCCGGCGGGGTGGCGCCAAAGTACAGGGTGTTGCCGCCTTCCTCGCCGCCGAAGAACAGGTTCTTGATGCGGATGTTGGCAAAGGTGCCGCGCACCATCACATCGTCGTTGCCGCGGCGCGAGCCATAGCTGTTGAAGTCCGCCGGCTGCACGCCCTTCGACTGCAGGAAGCGGCCCGCGGGCGAATCGGCCTTGATCGCACCGGCCGGCGAAATGTGGTCGGTGGTGATCGAATCGCCGAACAGCCCCAGCACCCGCGCCCCGCGCACATCCTCGATGCTGCCCACTTCCATGGTCATGCCGTCGAAGTAGGGCGGGTTCTTGATGTAGGTCGAGTCGTCGCTCCATGCGTACAGCTCGCTGTCGGGCGCATCCATCGAATTCCAGCGGCTGTCGCCCTTGAACACATCGGCGTAGTTCTGGCGGAACAGTTCCGGGCCCACGGTGGCGGCAATCAGGTCGCCGATCTCCTTGTTGCTGGGCCAGATGTCGCGCAGGAAGACATCGTTGCCATCCCTGTCCTTGCCCAGCGGCTCGGTGGTGAGATCGATATCGACGGTGCCGGCAATCGAGTAGGCAACCACCAATGGCGGCGAGGCCAGGTAGTTCATCTTGACCTCGGGATGGATGCGGCCTTCGAAGTTGCGGTTGCCCGACAGCACCGAGGCCACCGCCAGGTCATTCTCGGCGATGCCGTTGGACACGGCCTCCGGCAGCGGGCCGGAGTTGCCGATGCAGGTGGTGCAGCCGTAGCCGACCAGGTAGAAGCCCATTGCTTCCAGGTCATCCATCAGCCCGGCCTTCTTCAGGTAGTCGGTGACCACCAGCGAACCCGGGGCGAGGGAGGTCTTCACCCACGGGGCGGGCTTGAGCCCCTTGGCTGCGGCGTTGCGGGCCACCAGGCCGGCGCCGAGCATCACCGCAGGGTTGGAGGTGTTGGTGCAGGAGGTGATGGCGGCGATGACCACCGCGCCGTCCTCCAGCTGGTGCTGGCAGTCGTCCAGGCAGATGGTCGAAACCGGCTTGGCCGCCAGACGATCAGCCTGGGGCTGGGCGCCGCCGTCCTTCTCGAAGCGGCCGATCTGGCGGTCGCGCTCGGCCTCGCGGCGCGAGACCAGCGGGCCCACGTTCTCGTTGAAGTTGCGCTTCATGTCTCCCAGCAGCACGCGGTCCTGCGGGCGGCGCGGGCCGGCCAGCGACGGCTGCACGGTGCCCATGTCCAGCTCCAGCACGGAGGAGTAGGCGGCTTCCGGCGCGCCTGGCTCGTGCCACAGGCCCTGCGCCTTTGCGTAGGCCTCGACCAGCGCAATCTGCTCTTCGCTGCGTCCTGACAGGCGCAGGTAATTGATGGCCTCGGCATCGATCGGGAAGATGCCGCAGGTGGCGCCGTACTCGGGCGACATGTTGCCGATGGTGGCGCGGTCGGCCAGCGGCAGGTGCTGCAGGCCGTCGCCGAAGAATTCGACGAACTTGCCCACCACGCCGTGCTTGCGAAGCATTTCGGTAACGGTCAGCACCAGGTCGGTGGCGGTCGCGCCCTCGGGCAGCTTGCCGGTGAGCTTGAAGCCCACCACCTGCGGAATCAGCATCGACGAAGGCTGGCCAAGCATGGCCGCCTCGGCCTCGATGCCGCCCACGCCCCAACCGAGTACGCCGATGCCGTTGATCATGGTGGTGTGCGAGTCGGTGCCGAACACGGTGTCGGGCAGGGCCCACAGGGTTCCGTCGATCTCGCGTTCAAACACCACCCGGGCCAGATGCTCCAGGTTCACCTGGTGCACGATGCCCGTGTTCGGCGGCACCACCTTGAAATCCTGGAACGCGTTCTGGCCCCAGCGCAGGAAGCCGTAGCGTTCACGGTTGCGCTCGAACTCGATCCTGCCGTTGAGGTCCAGCGCCTCCGGGCGCCCGAACGCGTCCACCTGCACCGAGTGGTCGATGACCAGCTCGGAGGGAATCTGCGGATTGATCTGCTCCGGCCGGCCGCCCAGCTTGACCACCGCGTCGCGCATCGCCGCCAGGTCCACCACGCAGGGCACGCCGGTGAAGTCCTGCAGCACCACGCGGGCAGGCATGAAGGCGATCTCGGTGTCCGGCTCGGACTTCGGGTCCCAGCTCGCCACGGCCTCGATGTGGCCGGGCTGCACGCTCACGCCGTCTTCCTGACGCAGCAGGTTCTCCAGCAGGATCTTCATGGAGAAGGGCAGGCGGGCGATATCGAAGCGTTCGCCAAGCTTCGGCAGGCTGGCATAGGTATAGGTCTTGCCGTTGACCTGGAACGTGCTGCGGGTGGCGAAGGAATCGGTCATTGGAACCTCCTCTGGCTAAAGGCGTTGGCTGGGCGGTCTGAGCGGGGCGCTCCAAAAGGACAGTGTACGTGCTCGCCGTTCAGCTCCGGTGACAGCACACGGGCTGTTGCCCTATCAGTATGAGGGCGAAGGTATGCATAAAAAAGTATGTATAATGTGCGCGTATCGTTTCCTGGAGAGCCCCGGTGGAAGTCACCGTTGCCGAACGCGGCCAGATCACCCTGCCCAAGGCGGTGCGCGACGCGCTTGGCCTGACCAAGGGCACGGCCCTGAAGGTGGAGCTGGAAGGCGGGCGGATCATCCTGCGCAAAAGCGTGGACGATGCGGTTTCCAGGGCCCGCGGGCGCTTCCGTCTGGATGGTTTTGAAACCAGCGAAGCGGCCGTGGATGCGCTGCGCGGTCGTGAGCGCGACGGCAGCAGCACATGATCGCCATTGATTCACCGGTGCTTGTCGACCTGCTGGCCGACGGGCCGCTGGCTGATGCCGCCGAAGCCAGCCTGCGCCGCAGCCTGAGCGTTGGGCCGGTGGTGGTGTGCGAGGTGGTGCTGGCCGAAGTCAGCAGCGCCCTGCAGGGCGGCGATGCGGTGCTGGCGGTGCTTGAGGAAATGGGCATCCGCTTCAGCGCGATCGAATCCAAATCCGCCGTGCGCGCCGGTGAGATGCACCGCCGCCAGCGTCAGCGCGGCGGGGTGGTGCGGCCGGTGGCCGATTTTCTGGTCGGTGCCCACGCGCTGCTGCAGTGCGACGGTCTGATCACCCGTGACCAGTCCTTTTACCGCGACTACTTCAAGGGCCTGAAGCTGGTCGTTCCCCGGGCCGATTGACGCCGGCCAGGCCCGTTTCACCCGTTACGTTCCATCCCCTGTTTTCCGGAGTTTGTGGACCATGTTGCAAGCCTATCGCCAACACGCCGCCGAACGCGAAGCGCTCGGCATCCCCCCGCTGCCGCTGGATGCGCAGCAGACCGCCGATGTCATCGAACTGCTCAAGGCGCCGCCCGCGGGCGAAGAGCAGTTCCTGCTCGACCTGCTGGTGAACCGCGTTCCCGCAGGCGTGGACGAGGCCGCCAAGGTCAAGGCCTCCTACCTGGCCGCGCTGGCCTTCGGCAGCGAGAAGAACGCGCTGATCAGCGCCGAGCGCGCCACCGAGCTGCTGGGCACGATGCTCGGCGGCTACAACGTCCAGCCGCTGATCGACCTGCTCGATGACGATGACCTGGGTCCCATCGCCGCCAATGGCCTGAAGAAGACCCTGCTGGTGTTCGACGCGTTCCACGACGTGGAAGAGAAGGCGAAGGCGGGCAACGCTCACGCCAAGGCGGTGATGCAGAGCTGGGCCGACGCCGAGTGGTTCACCGACCGTCCGGAAGTGCCGGAGTCGATGACCATCACCGTGTTCAAGGTGCCGGGCGAGACCAACACCGACGACCTGTCGCCGGCGCCCGACGCCACCACCCGCCCGGACATCCCCATGCACGGGCTGGCGATGCTGAAGAACCAGCGCCCGGACGCGCCGTTCGTGCCGGAAGAGGACGGCAAGCGCGGTCCGATCGGCGAGATCCTGAAGCTGAAGGAAAAGGGCCACCTGGTCGCCTACGTGGGCGACGTGGTCGGTACCGGCTCCAGCCGCAAGTCGGCCACCAACAGCGTGCTGTGGTGGACGGGCGACGACATCCCGTACGTACCCAACAAGCGCGCCGGTGGCGTGTGCCTGGGCGGCAAGATCGCGCCGATCTTCTACAACACGATGGAAGACGCGGGCGCGCTGCCGATCGAGCTGGACGTGTCGAAGATGGAGCATGGCGACGTGGTTGAACTGCGTCCGTACGAGGGTAAGGCGCTCAAGGACGGCGAGGTGATCGCCGAGTTCGAGCTCAAGAGCGATGTGCTGTTCGACGAAGTGCGCGCTGGCGGCCGCATCCCGCTGATCATCGGCCGCGGTCTGACCGCACGTGCGCGCGAGTCGCTGGGCCTGACTGCCACCGATCTGTTCCGCCAGTCCGCCGTGCCAGCCGACACCGGCAAGGGCTTCACCCTGGCGCAGAAGATGGTCGGCCGCGCCTGCGGTCTGCCGGAGGGGCAGGGCGTGCGCCCGGGCACCTACTGCGAGCCGAAGATGACCACCGTGGGCTCGCAGGACACCACCGGTCCGATGACCCGCGACGAGCTCAAGGACCTGGCCTGCCTGGGCTTCAGCTCGGATCTGGTCATGCAGTCTTTCTGCCACACCGCGGCCTACCCGAAGCCGGTTGACGTGAAGACCCACCACACCCTGCCGGAGTTCATCTCCACCCGCGGCGGCGTCAGCCTGCGCGTGGGCGACGGCATCATCCACTCCTGGCTCAACCGCATGCTGCTGCCCGACACCGTCGGCACCGGCGGCGACAGCCACACCCGCTTCCCGATCGGCATTTCGTTCCCGGCGGGCTCGGGCCTGGTGGCCTTTGCCGCCGCCACCGGCGTGATGCCGCTGGACATGCCGGAGTCGGTGCTGGTGCGCTTCAAGGGCAAGCTGCAGCCGGGTGTGACGCTGCGTGACCTGGTGCACGCGATCCCACTGTACGCGATCAAGCAGGACCTGCTGACCGTGGCCAAGCAGGGCAAGAAGAACATCTTCTCCGGCCGCATCCTCGAGATCGAGGGCCTGCCGGAGCTGAAGATCGAGCAGGCCTTCGAGCTGGCCGACGCCTCGGCCGAGCGCTCCGCCGCCGCCTGCACCGTGCGCCTGGACAAGGAACCGATCATCGAATACCTCACCAGCAACATCACGCTGCTGAAGTGGATGATCGCCGAGGGCTATTCGGACGCGCGCACCCTGCAGCGCCGGATCGACAAGATGGAGCAGTGGCTGGAGAACCCGCAGCTGCTGGAGCCGGACGCCGACGCCGAATACGCCGCGGTGATCGAGATCGACCTCAACGAGATCGTCGAGCCGATCGTGTGCTGCCCGAACGACCCGGACGATGCCAAGACCCTGTCCGATGTTGCCGGCAACGCGATCGACGAGGTGTTCATCGGTTCGTGCATGACCAACATCGGTCACTTCCGTGCAGCGGCCAAGCTGCTGGAAGGCAAGCGGGATATCCCGACCCGCCTGTGGGTGGCTCCGCCGACCAAGATGGACGCCGCCGAGCTGACCAAGGAAGGCCACTACGGCACCTTCGGCGCCGCTGGCGCGCGACTGGAAATGCCGGGCTGCTCGCTGTGCATGGGCAACCAGGCCCAGGTGCGCGAGGGCGCGACGGTCATGTCCACTTCGACCCGCAACTTCCCCAACCGTCTGGGCCGCAACTCCAACGTGTACCTGGGCTCGGCGGAACTGGCGGCAATCTGCTCGCGTCTGGGCCGGATCCCGACCCGCGAGGAGTACCTGGCCGACATCGGCGTGATCGATGAGCACGGCGCCGAGATCTACCGGTACATGAACTTCGACCAGATCGAGGAGTACCAGGAGAAGGCGGAGGAAGCGGTGGCCTGATCCATCGTTTCACCATCAGCGCAACAGAAACGCCCGGCAATGCCGGGCGTTTTTTTGCAGGTCGTCGGGGGCGTAGCCCCGACCTGCGGCGCCTGCGTAGACGGTAGGTCGGCCCTACGTGGCCGACGCTGCTGCCTTCTTCTGCTTCGGAATGAAGATCGTCACCGAGATCAGAGCGGCGACGCCGAAGGTGGCGCCGAGCGAAGAGGCCATCTTGTAGATGCCCGAACTGGCACCGGCCTGGTCGTCGGGCAGGTTGGCAGGGCGATGCGTTCGATCGCCTCGTGCAGGTGCTTTTCAACCTCCCGGTTGAAGGCGCGCGTATTGAGCTGCAGCACCGCCGAATCGGGGAAGATGTTGGACTTGGTGCCGGCATGGAAGCTGCTCACCGTCACCACGTCGGTTTCCTTCGGGGCCACCTCGCGCGCGACGATGCTCTGCAGGCGGCTGACCACCGCAGCGCCGAGCACAATCGGGTCCACGCCCGGATTCGGCATCGAACCGTGCGGACCCTTGCCGTACAGGGTGATCTCGATCGAGGCCACGGCCGCGCAGTTCTTCCTCGATGCGGTCGGCGATTTTGTATTCCTGCAGCGACAGCTCGGGGTGGCGGTGGAAATGCCGGTACAGCTCTTCCAGCGTCTCCCTGCTGGAATCGAGGTCGGACAGGATGGTCTGGATCGACATGGGGGCTCCGGGGCGGTCGCGGGCGGATGAGCCGCGCCGGAAGCGGCCGTCACCCCCATCCTGTCCACATTCCGGAGCCAGCGAAGTGACAGGCCGTCACCCCGGCAGGCCTCAGCCCAGGGTCTGTTCCACCGCTGCCAGCAGCTGCTTCCGGCGCAGCAGGAAGTCCAGGTAATTGCCGCCCATCTGCCGCCACAGCACGGCCGATCGCAGGGCAGCCATCAGCACTGCGCGGATTTCGGACACGATATCGGCCTGGCCGAGGTAATGGGGGTTGCCCTGCACCATCACCCGCGGGCGCAGGTGGCTGACGGTATCGGCGTACAGCGCACCCAGTGAGCTCAGCACCTCGGGATGGGTGGGGCTGGTGTGGGCCGCTTCGATATTGGCCGCAGCGATGCCGCGCTGCACGCGTTGCACCATCTCGCCGTCGTTGATGAAGCGGCGCTCCAGCTGCATGACCGCCAGGGCGAGCTTGGGCAGCTGTTCGTCATCGGGCAGGTTGTTGAAGTAGCCGTGCAGCAGGCGCAGCCCGGGGCGCACGTTCTGCGCGCCACCGTACACATCTTCGGCAGAGGCGGCGTCGATGCGCAGCACGCTCTGCAGCGCAGTGCCCAGCACGGCAGCATCGGCCTGGCCGGTCTCGGCGATCCGGCGCACCTGTTTCAGCGCCTGCGCAAGGCCAGCGAGGGCCAGTACCCGTTCCTGCATCATTCGACTGCTGCACTCCGTGGTGCGGATCCAAGGGCGGTCATGGTACCTGCTCAGGGGTTGCGGCTGCGTTCCAGCGGGGCGTCGGTGGCCTCGATCACGGCACCGCCCAGGCACACATCGCCGTCGTAGAGCACCAGCGACTGGCCGGGTGTGACCGCCCGCTGCGGCCGCTGGAACGTGACCTCGAGCCGGCCGTCGGCGGCCACCTGTACCCGGCAGGGTTCGGGCGGCTGGCGATAGCGGGTCTGGGCCAGGCACTGGAAGGCTTCCGCGGGTGGGGTACCGGCAATCCAGTGGGCCGGCTCGGTCCACGTGGTGGTGGACATCAGCCAGTGGCTGTCGCCGCCCTGGTCGACGTACAGCACGTTGCCGGCCACATCCTTGCCCACCACGTACCAGGGCGCCGGCGCGAACCCGCGCACACCGCCCAGGTTCAGTCCGCCGCGCTGGCCCAGGGTGAAATAGAACACGCCCGGATGCTCGCCCAGCACCTGGCCGGCCGGGGTGCGGATCTCGCCGGTCCGGGCCGGCAGGTAGTGGCCGAGGAACTCGCGGAAGTCGCGCTCACCGATAAAGCAGATACCGGTGGAGTCCTTCTTTTCCGCGGTGGGCAGGCCGGCTTCCCGGGCCATGGCCCGCACATCCGTCTTCACCAGTTCACCCAGCGGGAACACGGTGGCCGCCAGCTGCTCCTGGCCCAGCTGGTGCAGGAAGTAGCTCTGGTCCTTGGCCGGATCGCGGGCACGCAGCAGGCGCCACTGGCCGTCCTGCTGGTCGATACGGGCGTAGTGGCCGGTGGCAATGCGCTCCGCGCCCAGATCGCGGGCGGCGTCCAGGAAGTGCTTGAACTTGATTTCGCGGTTGCACAG
>DXCY01000284.1 GCA_019115725.1 Candidatus Luteimonas excrementigallinarum | reverse complement strand
CCTCGAAGCCGAACGACTCGAGGCCGAACGACTCGAGGCCGAACGACTCGAAGCCGAGCAGCTCGAAGCCACGCCAGATCCCGCGCCTTCCACCCAGCCCACCGACCCGGACGCGCCGCTCGACCTGTCGACGCTGGACGTCGAGCTGGTCGACATCTTCATCGAAGAGGCGGGCGATCTGCTCGATCACTCGGACGGTCTGCTCGCGCAGCTGAATTCCCAGCTGGGCGATCGCGAAAGCATGGTCGGGCTGCAGCGCGATCTGCATACGCTCAAGGGCGGTGCCGGCATGGCCGGCCTGCTGCCGATCGGCGAGCTGGGCCATGCCATGGAGACCCTGCTGGAGTCGGTGGTCGAGGGGCGCACTGAACTTGAGCGCGGTGGCATGGAGCTGCTGCAGCGCGGCTACGACCGGCTGCATGTCATGGTCACGCGGGTGCGTGACCGGCGGGCGATTGCCAGCACGCCTGAGCTGGTGGCGGCACTGGAAAATCCGTCCGCCGCGACTGCCACTACCGTCGATCCGGCCGGCGTGTCGACGCCTGCGGCCGCACTGCAGCCGGTGAAGGCACCAGCCAGGGTGCTCGATCCACTGTCGGCCCCGATGGCCGATGCTACAGCCGGCGCGGCCGAGGAAGGCGAGGCGCGGGCACCGCAGGAACAGGTGCGCGTGCGCGCCGACCTGCTGGACCGCCTGGTCAACTCCGCCGGCGAGGTGGCGATCTACCGCGCCCGCCTGGAGCAGCAGCTGGGCGCGTTCCGTACCGCAATGGCCGAGATGGAGCAGACCAACATGCGTCTGCGCGACCAGCTCCGCCGCCTGGACATCGAGACCGAAGCGCAGATCATCGCCCGCTACCAGCGCGAGTCGGAAACCACCGACGCTGCGTTCGATCCGCTGGAGCTCGACCGCTTCTCCACCCTGCAGCAGCTCTCGCGCGCGCTGGCCGAATCGGCCGCCGACATGAACAGCCTGCAGGGCACTCTGGATGACCTGACCCGCCAGTACGAAACCCTGCTGACCCAGCAGTCGCGGGTCAGCTCGGAGCTGCAGGAAGGCCTGATGCGCACCCGCATGGTGCCGTTCGAGTCCCTGCTGCCACGCCTGCGCCGGGTCGTCCGCCAGGCTGCCGGAGAGACCGGCAAACAGGTGCAGCTGCATCTGGACGGCGCCCAGGGCGAGCTGGATCGCAATGTGCTTGAGCGCATGACCGCGCCGTTGGAGCACATGCTGCGCA
The DNA here is from genome assembly GCA_019115725.1 of Candidatus Luteimonas excrementigallinarum. GTDB lineage: Bacteria > Pseudomonadota > Gammaproteobacteria > Xanthomonadales > Xanthomonadaceae > Luteimonas > Luteimonas excrementigallinarum. Next base: position 1,563 of record DXCY01000284.1, on the reverse strand, counting down.
ACGCCGTGGCGCATGGCCTGGAGGACGCGAAGACACGCAGGAAGGCCCGCAAGCCCGAAGAGGGCCAGGTGCGCATCTCGGTGCGCCGCGAAGGGTCGGAAGTGGTGCTGCTGGTTGCCGACGACGGCCGCGGCCTGGATCGGGCCAGCATCCGCCGCCGCGCCGAAGAGCGCGGCCTGGTCGCCCCGGGCGCGGTGCTGGCCAGCGAGGCGCTGGACGCGCTGATCTTTGAGCCGGGCTTCTCCACCAGCGATGCGGTCAGCCAGCTGTCCGGGCGCGGCGTGGGGATGGATGTGGTCTCCAGCGAGGTGCGCCAGCTGGGCGGCACGCTGGAAATCGATACCCGCAAGGGCGAGGGCACCACCTTCACCCTGCGTCTGCCGCAGACCCTTGCGGTGACCCAGGCGGTGTTCGTGCAGATTGGCGATACCAGTTTCGCGGTGCCCATCGCGTCGGTCCGCGGCGTGGGCCGCATCGCCCGCGAGGCCATGGCCGAACCGGGCGCCGTGTACGAATACGGCGGCGAGGAATACGCGCTGCACGATCTTGGTCGGCTGGTGGGCCAGGCGCCCGCACGCGCCGAAGGCCACCTGCAGATGCCGCTGCTGCTGATCGGTGCCGGCGGCCTGCGCGCTGCGGTAGCGGTGGACCAGATCATCGGCAACCGCGAAATCGTGGTGAAGCCGGTCGGCCCGCAGGTGGCATCGATCCCCGGCATCTTCGGCGCGACGATCATGGGTGACGGTGCAGTGCGCCTGATCCTGGACGTGGCTCCGCTGGTCCGCCGACTGGCCACCCAGGTCCAGGAAGTGCGGCCGTCCTCCGCGGTCGAAGCCCGCCCAGTGCCGCTGGTGATGGTGGTCGATGACTCGGTGACCATGCGCAAGGTCACCGGCCGCGTGCTGGAGCGCAACCACCTGGAGGTGGTGACGGCGCGCGATGGTTTGGACGCCATCGAGCGCATGGACGAGCGCGTGCCGGATCTGATGCTGCTGGATATCGAGATGCCGCGCATGGACGGGTACGAACTGGCCACCCATATGAAGGCTGATCCACGGCTGCGCGACGTGCCGATCGTGATGATCACCTCGCGCACCGGCGAGAAGCATCGCCAGCGGGCCTTCGAGATCGGCGTACAGCGCTATCTCGGCAAGCCGTACCAGGAGAACGAGTTGATCCACAACGTATTCGAGCTGCTGGGCGTGGAGCAGCCGGATGGCTGAGCAGGGACTGCGGGTTGCGCTGCTGGCGCGCGAAGGCCAGGCGCGCGAGCGCCTGCAGGAAGCATTGCAGGAAGCCGGTGCCGAGCTGGTGGCCGTGGCGGATCCGTATTCAGCGGATCCCGCCGAGGTGGCATCCGCCCAGCCGCAGGGGCTGCTGGTGGCGCTTGAGCCGGCGATCGAAGACGCGCTGGAAGGGTGGGGCGCGCTGCTGTCCGATCCATCGCTGGTGGTGATCTACGACGAAGCGGAACTGGCCGCCGCGCGCGCCGGCTGGGATGCCGCGCGCTGGATCCGGCATCTGCGTGCCAAGCTGCAGCGCCACGACGATGTGCTGCCGCCC
>DXCY01000028.1 GCA_019115725.1 Candidatus Luteimonas excrementigallinarum | reverse complement strand
AGCGCGTTTGCCTATGCCTTCGAAGGCGCCGTGGAGATCGGCGTCGGCGAGGAGGCGAGGGCGCTGGACACGCAGGAGATCGCCGTTCTTGGCGGCGGCGACCTGCTTGCCCTGCGCGCGGGTGAGGCCGGTGCGCGGCTGATCCTCGTCGCCGGCCGTCCGCTGCGCGAACCGGTTGCCCGCCACGGACCGTTCGTCATGAACACCCGCGAGGAGCTGATGCAGGCCTTCGTCGACTTCCAGGAAGGCCGTTTCTGATTCTTTCCGAATGTGGGTGCCGAATCGTGTCCGGCACCACAACCGTCGGCCGCGTAGGGCCGACCTACGGGGGAGAGGCCTCCTCTCCCCTGCAGGTTGGGGCTACGCCCATGCGTGGGTGCGGTATTCCCCTGTCCCGTAGGTCGGGGCTACGCCCCCGACTCGCGAACTTCGCTCCCCAGCCACTTGTAGATCAGGCCGCCAATCGCGCCGCCCAGCAGCGGCGCCAGCCAGAACAGCCACAGCTGTCCCACCGCCGCCGTATCGGCAAACAGCGCCACGCCCGTGGAGCGGGCTGGATTCACCGAGGTATTGGTGACCGGAATGCTGATCAGGTGGATCAGGGTCAGCGCCAGGCCGATCGCGATCGGGGCGAATCCCGCCGGCGCCATCCGGTGCGTCGCGCCCATGATCACCACCACGAACACCGCCGTCAGCACCACCTCGACCAGGAAAGCAGAGGCCATCGAATAGCCGCCCGGCGACAGATCCCCATAACCGTTGCTGGCGAACCCGCCGGCTTCGAAGCCCGGCTGTCCGCTGGCAATCTGCAGCAGGATAAAGCCCGCCACCACGCCGCCCAGCACCTGGGCCACGACATAGGGCACCAGATCCTTGGCGGCAAACCGGCCGCCCGCCCACAGCCCGAAGCTCACCGCCGGGTTGAAGTGCGCGCCCGACAGGTGCCCGAATGCGTACGCTCCGGTCAGCACCGTCAGGCCGAACGCCAGCGCCACGCCCGCGAAACCGATCCCCAGCGGATTGCCATCGCCACCAAAATTCGCTGCCAGTACCGCACTGCCGCAGCCGCCCAGCACCAGCCAGAACGTGCCCAGGAACTCGGCGCCCAGTCGTTTGATCATCCCCATTCCCCTGAAGACAAGTTGGATAGACCGCTTGATCTTCAGTCAAAAGCGTGACGGCGTTGTTCCGCTTTCGTTAAATGGGGTGGCCGCCTCAGTTGCTGCTGACCCGCATATCGTCAAAATCCAGCCGCTCCACCAGCAGCATGCGTTCCAGCAGCGCCTCTTCGGATGGCGTGCGCATCCAGATGTGGGCAAACCGGTCTTGCCCCAACTCAACCAGTGTTTCCCGCACCAGAATATCCGGTTGGGTGGCCACCTCGGCCCGATACCAGCGGATATTCTGGTCCGCGATGACGCCCTTTTCCTCTCGGTTCGACCGCTTGGGTTGGAAAGCCGGCTTTGCAGACAGGGATACGCCGAATACTTCGGATCCGTCAGTGGCCACTGCGCTGCAAATCAGAAACTCATCATTTCCACGCTGTTCCCAGTTCAAGTTGGAGCTGACTGGCAACTGTGGGCAGGACAGGGCGCTTTGAGCGCTGGCTGTTGCGGCAGCGAATACCAGTGCGCAGCCTAAAAAAGGCCGCAGCATTTTGGATGTTGGACTCATCCCGATCTCCCCCTTCCTGGATGCATTGGTGGCATGGGGTTGCACCATGCTCAGACTCCCCTCGCGTTGACCATACCGGGCATTGCGGGCTCTAATCGTGACGAGCGTCACCTTTTTCGTGATGTTGGAGCGCTTCGGCCGGTTCAGAAACGGTCGCGTTCCAGCTTTGTACTGCCACCCGAGGCAATGCGGATCCGGAACAGATCCCCGTATTCCTCTTCCGTCATCGCCTCCACCGGGCAGGCGCACAGCGCGGTGACGATATCGGGCACCGTATTGCTGTGGCCCACCAGCAGCACCGAATCGCCGGCGTGGCGGATATGCAGCAGCGTGGCCAGTTCGCTGGCGGGCATGGCCGGATCGTAATCGCGAACCTCCAGCGCCTTGTCCGCAGCCACCGGCGCCGCCGTGGCCCGGGTGCGGCGGGTGGGGGTGGAATAGATCGCCTTCAGCGGCACCTCGGCCAGCGCCTCGGCCAGTGCGCGGGCACGCGCTTCGCCGTCGGCATCCAGCGAGGGGTCCTGCGGGTCATCGCTGGCCTTCTCGGCGTGGCGGACCACGAAAAACGTGGTTTCCAGCTGCGGCTCGGCAGGCTGCGCAATGCCATCAACCGACGTGCTGGCGGGTTGCAGCAGCGCACATCCGGTCAGGCCAACAAGCAGCAGCGGCAATAACAGCAGGCGCATCGGGGGCTCCGGTCTGGGTCTGTCCTGCATGATGCCCGCCGCGGCGCGCGGAAAAAAGGCCCGCGCCGGCGCACACCTGCAACGCGGCCTGGATTGCGGCATGCTGGCGGGATGTCCAGTTCTCCCGCATCTCCCCCCGTTCCCGACACTGATCCCGACGCCACACCGGGCAGCGTCATCCGCTCCGTCTTCCGCTGGCGCGGCGAGGGCGGGCGCCACCTGGATGACCACATCGCCGAGGAAGTCCCGGTGGCGTTCGTCTACAACAGCGAACCGTTCGCGGTGATGATGGCCACGCCTGCCGATCTGGAGGACTTCGCCACGGGCTTCGCCCTCAGCGAGGGCATTGTCGCCGCGCGTGGCGACCTGGTGATCGAGCGCATCGAGCAGCTGATCGAAGGCATCGAGATCAGCATGACCATTCCGGATCACCGCGCGGAGGCATTGGCGCAGCGCCGCCGCAGCATGAGCGGGCGCAGCGGTTGTGGCGTGTGCGGAAGTGAGCTGCTGGAAGCGGCCCTGCGCTACCCGCCGCCGGTGCGTACCGATGTACGGATTACCGTGCCGGCCCTGCGCCGGGCCCTGCGCGAACTGCGTGCGGGCCAAACCATCAACGCCCGCACCGGCGCCACCCACGCCGCGGGCTGGGCGGCGCTGGACGGTGGCCTGCAGCTGGTGCGCGAAGATGTAGGCCGCCACAACGCCCTGGACAAGCTGATTGGTGCCATGCACGCCGCCGGCTGCGATCCGGCCACCGGCTTCTTGGTGGTCACCAGCCGCGCCAGTTACGAAATGGCAATGAAGGCCGCCAGCGCCGGGGTCTCGCTGATGGCCGCCGTCTCCGCGCCCACCGCGCTGGCCATCTCCCTGGCCGACCATGCCAACCTCACCCTGGTCGGCTTCGCCCGCGATGATGGCCATGCCGTGTACACCCATGGCCAGCGACTGCTGGGTGAGGCTGACCTCACTGCCGGCGGGCATCCAGCGTGATGTGAATCACCACCGGGAGCAGGGCCAACATCGCTCCCGCCGCGATGAAGTACCAGGGCTTCAGCCCGGCAACGGAGAGCACGAAGTACGTGCCGATGATGAGGTACCACGCCCCCATGATCGTTCCGTTCTTCCTTGTCGGCGGAATCCGGCCCAGGAGTTTCTTTGACGACAGGGGCCCCGCGCCGGCCAGCCACGCGGTGGACTGGGCTCCCACCAGCAGCATCAGCCCGATGGCCGCTATGCAGGAGAACAGCGCCGTCAGGATGATTTCCATCAGTTCCATGCCATACCTCCAGTCCAATGGGGCTGAGCCCGCCGCACCTGCGGCGCCGATCTTCAGCCTGGGAAACAGCTACGGGCTGTCGCAGGAAGGAATCGCCAGCGGGCCGTAAGCCGTCTGGCCGCCGGCAAACCCGCCGCGCTGCACGACATACAGCACCGATTCGGTGTCGTCATGCAGAACGTAATGGCTGTAACCGTCGTACACATCGCCGGCATCTGAAATCCGATGGCCTGCCTGGTCTTCAAGCGCGGCGGGCAGGGCGGATGCCAGCGGCCAGTCCGTCGATATGCCGTGGGGGCTGACCAAAGGGCGGAAAGCCTCGGTGGCGCAGGCGAGCACGGCCTGGGGCTCGGGATCGGTGGGGTGAGCTTCAGGGCTGGAGGCAAGGGCCAGCGCAAGGAACATGGACAGCATTCGGTAGTCCTCCGTGGATCGGTTGAAACGCCAGGCGTCCGCTCAATCGCCGTTCTTCATGCGTGCCGAGATCACCAGCTTTGCGATGTACGCAACGCTCGCGCTGCCCGCGGCCGCGGCCAGACCCACAGCCATTGCCCCGCTCCCGGAGGCCGAACCTATCGTAAGCTCCCCCAGTAGGTAGACACCACAGAAGTAGAGCTTTCTGGCACATTCTGCAGCCAGGAGGTTCCATGAAGAAGTCCCGATTCACCGAGACCCAGATCGTCTCGATCCTCAAGCAGGCCGACGCCGGCATCCCGGTCAAGGACATCTGCCGGCAAGCCGGCATCAGTGCGCCCACGTACTACAAGTGGAAGACCAAGTACGGCGGCATGGAGGCATCGGACCTGAAGCGGGTCAAGGAGTTGGAGTCCGAGAACACCCGACTCAAGCGCATGTACGCGGAGATGGCGCTCGACAACGCGGCGATGAAGGATCTGATCGCAAAAAAACTGTAGGGCCGGAGCAGAAGCGCGAGGCGGTGCGGTACCTGGTCGAGGTGCACGCGCGGCCGCTGCGCCGGTCCTGTGACTGCGTGGGGCTGTCGCGGGCGGCGTGGTACTGGCCGCCTCTGGACTGGACGGTGCGCGATGCCGAGCTGATTGCCGCACTGGCCGGGCTGGTCGAAGACCATCCGGGCTGGGGCTTCTGGAAGTGTTGCAAATTCCTGCGCCGGCGCCGGTCGGAGTGGAACCACAAGAGTGAATCGCCCCGTGTTTCGTAGACACCTTGCAGCCATAATCCACGGCAGCAGCAGGAGTGTCCATGAGCAAGCGATACACGGAAGAGTTCAAAGT
>DXCY01000283.1 GCA_019115725.1 Candidatus Luteimonas excrementigallinarum | reverse complement strand
GGTCGACGTGTACGTGCCGGGCTGCCCGCCGACGGCGGAAGCGCTGGTGTACGGCATCCTGCAGCTGCAGCGCAAGATTCGCCGCGCCAGCAACTTTGGCGACCAGCCGACGGGGCAGCGCAATGGCTGAGGGGCATGTGGCGCTGGCCGAGCGCCTGCGTGAGCGCTTTGCCGGGGCCGAGGTAAGCGTGACCGGCTCGCGTGCGGAAGTGGGCATTGTTTTCGAGGCCGACCAGTGGCTGGAAGGCTGCCAGGTGCTGCGCGACGAGTTCGGTTTCGAGCAGCTGATGGACCTGTGCGGCGTCGATACCCTGGGCTACGGCACCGATGAGTGGGATACCGGCGCCTCCTCGCACGGCTACAGCCGCGGCGTGGTCGGGCGCGGTCCGGGCCGCTTCGGCTTCGGCCAGGCCACCACCCAGCAGCTGCCGCAGCCGGCGGGCGAGGGCGCCGTGCCGGTGCCCGAGAAGCGCTTCGCCGCCGTGGTGCAGCTGCTGTCGGTGCAGCACAACCTGCGCCTGCGGGTGACTGCGTTCGCGCCGAACGAAGACGTGCCGATGCTGCACTCGCTGACCGGGATCTGGCCGGTGGCCAACTGGTTCGAGCGCGAGGCTTTCGATCTGTACGGCATCGTGTTCCAGGGCCATCCGGATCTGCGCCGGATCCTGACCGACTACGGTTTCGTGGGTCATCCGTTCCGCAAGGACTTCCCGCTGATCGGCAACGTTGAAGTCCGTTACGACCCCGAGCGCAAGCGCGTGGTGTACGAGCCTGTGACCTCGGTGGAACCGCGGGTCACCGTGCCCAAGGTGATCCGCGATGACGCCCGCTACGCCACTTCGGTGGGCGAGCAGGGCGATTACAGCCCGACCCCCGGTATCGGCCCGGCCGATGCAGGAGCAGTGAAATGAGTTCGGTGTCCCATCCTGGCGCTGGTGCTGCAGACGTGAATATCGACTCCCCCGAACGGGAGATCCGCAGCTACACGATGAACTTCGGTCCCCAGCATCCGTCCGCGCACGGCGTGCTGCGCCTGATCCTGGAGATGGAAGGCGAGACCGTGCTGCGTGCCGACCCGCACGTGGGCCTGCTGCACCGCGCGACCGAGAAGCTGGCCGAATCCAAGCCGTTCAACCATTCGATCGGCTACATGGACCGCCTCGACTACGTGTCGATGATGTGCAACGAGCACGCCTACGTGCGCTCCATTGAGGCCCTGATGGGCATCGAGGCACCCGAGCGCGCGCAGTGGATCCGCACCCTGTTTGACGAGATCACCCGCATCCTCAACCACCTGATGTGGCTGGGGGGCAACGCGCTGGACCTGGGCGCGATGGCGGTGATGCTCTACGCGTTCCGCGAGCGCGAGGAGCTGATGGACGTGTACGAGGCGGTCAGCGGCGCACGCATGCACGCGGCCTATTACCGTCCCGGCGGCGTCTACCGTGACCTGCCCGACGCGATGCCCAAGTACCGCGAATCGCCGTGGCGTAAGGGTGCCAAGCTCAAGCGCTTCAACGAATGGCGCGAGGGCACGATGCTGGACTTCCTGGAAGCCTTCGCAAAGGAATTCCCGAGCCGCGTCGACGAATACGAAACCCTGCTGACCGACAACCGGATCTGGAAGCAGCGCACCGTGGGCATCGGCGTGATCCCGCCGGAGCAGGCCCTGGCCTGGGGCATGAGCGGCCCGATGCTGCGCGGCTCCGGCGTGGAGTGGGACCTGCGCAAGGTGCAGCCGTACGCCAAGTACGCCGAGGTCGATTTCGACATTGCCGTGGGCACGAATGGCGACTGCTACGACCGTTACCTGGTGCGCATGGCGGAAATGCGCCAGTCGATCCGCATCGTCGAGCAGTGCGTGGCCTGGCTGAAGGCCAACCCGGGCCCGGTCATGGTGGACAACTTCAAGGTGGCGCCTCCCTCCCGCGAGGAGATGAAGGACGACATGGAAGCGCTGATCCACCACTTCAAGCTGTTCAGCGAAGGCTACAGCGTGCCGGCGGGCGAGACCTACCAGGCAGTGGAAGCGCCCAAGGGCGAGTTCGGCTGCTACCTGGTGTCCGATGGCGCCAACAAGCCGTTCCGCGTGCACCTGCGCGCGCCGGGCTTCGCCCACCTGTCGTCCATGGACACGGTGGTCAGGGGACACATGCTGTCCGACGTGGTGGCCATGATCGGCACCTATGACGTCGTGTTCGGCGAGATCGACAGGTAAGGACGATGAAAGCGACAGGCAATTTCGAGAAGGCGCGCAACGTCGATCCGTTGGCCGTGCTCAGCGATGAGACCCGGGCCACGATCGACCATTGGGTGGGCCGTTTCCCGGCCGACCGCAAGCGCTCGGCTGTGATCCAGGCGCTGTTCGCCGCCCAGGAGCAGAACGGGGGCTGGCTGAGCGACGAGATCATCGCCGCGGTGGCCAGCTACCTGGACCTGCCGACGGTATGGGCCTACGAGGTGGCCAGCTTCTACTCGATGTTCATCATCGGCGAAGTCGGCCGCCACAACGTGGCCTTCTGCACCAATATCAGCTGCTGGCTCAACGGTGCCGACGAGCTGGTTGCCCACGCCGAGAAGAAGCTGGGCTGCAAGCTGGGTGAGAGCACGGCCGATGGTCGCGTGTTCCTCAAGCGCGAGGAAGAGTGCGTGGCCGCTTGCTGCGGCGCGCCGGTGGTCCTCATCAACGGCCATTACCACGAGAAGCTTTCCACCGCGAAGGTGGACGAGCTGCTCGACGGACTGAAGTGAGTCGAAGCACGATGGCGCATTACTTCAACAAGGTTTCCGAGGGTTACGGGCCGGTTGGCCCCGCACCCAAGGAGCATCAGGCGGTCTACACGACGCTGCACTTCGACAAGCCCTGGTCGTATGAGAACTATCTCAAGACCGGCGGCTACAGCGCGCTGCGCAAGGTGCTGGAAGAGAAGATCCCGCCAGCCGACGTGATCGAGATGGTCAAGCAGTCGGGCCTGCGTGGCCGCGGCGGTGCGGGCTTCCCGACCGGGCTGAAGTGGAGCTTCATGCCCAAGGACTCGGGCATGCAGAAGTACATCCTGTGCAACTCGGACGAGTCCGAGCCGGGCACCTGCAAGGACCGTGACATCCTGCGCTACAACCCGCATTCGGTGATCGAGGGCATGGCGATCGCCTGCTACGCCACCGGTTCCAGCGTGGGCTACAACTACATGCGCGGCGAATTCCACCACGAGCCCTTCGACCACATCGAAGAGGCTCTGGCGGAAGCGTACGCGAACGGCTGGCTGGGCAAGGACATCCTCGGCTCGGGCGTGAATATCGACATTGTCAACGCGCTGGGCGCGGGCGCCTACATCTGCGGTGAGGAAACCGCGCTGATGGAGTCGCTGGAAGGCAAGAAGGGCCTGCCGCGGTTCAAGCCGCCGTTCCCGGCCAACTTCGGCCTGTACGGCAAGCCGACCACGATCAACAACACCGAAACCTTCGCCTCGGTGCCGGCCATCATCCGCAACGGTCCGGAGTGGTTCCTCAACCTGGGCAAGCCGAACAACGGCGGCTCCAAGATCTTCTCGGTGTCCGGTCACGTGCAGAAGCCGGGCAACTACGAGATCCGCATGGGCACTCCCTTCAGCGAACTGCTGGAGATCGCCGGCGGTCTGGCGCCGGGTCGCAAGCTCAAGGGCGTGATCCCGGGCGGGTCCTCGATGCCGGTGCTGCCGGGCGAGACCATGCTGGGCCTGACCATGGATTACGACAGCATCCAGAAGGCCGGCTCCGGCCTGGGCTCGGGTGCGGTGATCGTGATGGACGACACCACCTGCATGGTGCGTGCCTGCCAGCGCATCGCCCGCTTCTACATGATGGAAAGCTGCGGCCAGTGCACCCCGTGCCGCGAGGGCACCGGCTGGATGCATCGCATGATCACCCGCGTGGTGGACGGCCTGGCCACGGTCGACGACCTGCACGTGCTGCGCGCTGCGGCCGGGCAGATCGAAGGTCACACCATCTGCGCCTTCGGCGAAGCGGCGGCCTGGCCGGTGCAGGGCTTCCTGCGCCACTTCTGGGACGAATTCGAATACAGGATCGTCAACGGCCGTTTCCTGGTCGATGACGAACGCAACGGCACCGTGGTGCCCAAGGCGGTGGTGGCATGAGCGCCCAGCCAGTCAATCCGAACCTTCCGCCGGACCACGTCACCGTCTTCATCGACGGCGTGGAGATGGCCGCCCCGAAGGGCTCGATGATCATCCAGGCGGCGGACAAGGCCGGGATCCAGATCCCGCGTTTCTGCTACCACGACAAGCTCGCCATCGCGGCCAACTGCCGCATGTGCCTGGTTGAAGTGGAGAAGATGCCCAAGCCCGCGCCGGCCTGCGCCACGCCGGTCATGGATGGCATGAAGATCAGCACCCGCAGCGACAAGGCACTCAAGTCGCAGCGCAACGTGATGGAATTCCTGCTGATCAACCATCCGCTGGACTGCCCGGTCTGCGACCAGGGCGGCGAGTGCGAGCTGCAGGACCTGTCGATGGGCTACGGCCGCTCGGTCAGCCGCTTCGTCGAACGCAAGCGTACCGTGGCCGACGAGAACCTCGGGCCGCTGGTGGCTACCGAGATGACGCGCTGCATCCACTGCACGCGCTGCGTCCGGGTGACCGAGGAAATCGCCGGTACCCACGAGCTGGGCACCATGTACCGCGGCGAGAACCGCCAGATCGGCACCTACGACGGCAAGCCGCTGACCACGGAGCTTTCGGGCAACGTGATCGACGTCTGCCCGGTCGGCGCGCTGACCAACAAGGTGTTCCAGTTCCGCGCCCGCCCGTGGGAAATGATCGCCAAGGAGTCGCTGGGCTACCACGACCCGCTGGGCAGCAATCTGTTCGTGCACCTGCGCCGTGGCGAAGCCATGCGCGTGGTGCCGCGCGACAATGAAGAGGTCAACGAGTGCTGGCTGTCGGACCGCGACCGCTACTCGCATCAGGGCCTGTATGCGGAGGATCGCGCCACCGTGCCGATGCTGCGCGACGGCGATGCCTGGCGTGAGGCCTCGTGGGATGAAGCGCTGGCGCGTGCCGCGCAGATCCTGCGTGACAACGCCGCCGATGACCTCGGCATCCTGGTTCATCCCGCCACCTCCAACGAGGAAGGCGCGGTGCTGGCGCGTCTGGCCCATGGCCTGGGTACCGGCAATATCGACCACCGCATCGGTCAGGCGGATCCGGCGGGCGCCGGGGCAGCCGAAGCGTTCGGTATGCCGGTCGCCGATGTCTCCACCGCGGACGTGGTGGTGATCGTGGGTACCAACCTGCGCCATGAAATCCCGCTGCTGCACCAGCGCGTGCGCCAGGCCTGGCGCAAGGGCGCCCAGGTGCACGTGATCAACCCGGTGGATTTCGAATTCACTTTCGACATCGCCGGCAAGAAGATCGTGGCCCCGTCGCGGATGGCCGATGCGCTGGAATCGGGCGAGCTCGCCGGGATCCTGCGCAACGCCGACCGCGCCGCGGTGATTGTGGGCGCGCTGGCCGAATCGGGCCCGCATGCGGCGGCCATCCGTTCCGCTGCGGCGGCACTTGCCTCGGCCACCGGTGCCGCGCTGTGCCGGATTCCGCAGGGCGCGAACGCGCTGGGCCTGGCCCGCGCCGGCGTGCTCCCGGCCTCGCGCGATGCCCGCGCCATGCTGGCCGAGCCCCGTTCGGCCTACGTGCTGTACGGCATCGAGCCGGGACTGGATTTCGCCGACCAGGCACCTGCGCTGCAGGCACTGAAGGCGGCCCAGGTGGTGGCGTTCAGCCAGTTCGCCTGTGAATCCACCCGCGCTGTTGCGGACGTGATCCTGCCGGTGGGCGCGCTGCCCGAGGTCGACGCAACCCTGACCAACCTGGACGGACGCCAGCAGCAGGCGGTTGCCGCGGCCAAGCTGCCGGGCGAAGCCCGTGCCGGCTGGCGCGTGCTGCGCGCACTGGGTGGCGGCCTGGAACTGCCGGGCTTTGAATTCACCGACCTTGCCGGCCTGCGCGCCGGAATGGCAGCGGCCCCCGAGGTCGCGGCAAAAGAGGGGGGCAGTGCCGGCGGTCACGCTGCAGGCAGCGGTGGGAATGGCCTTGAACTGGCCATTTCGCCCGCGATCTACCGCAGCGATGCGGTGGTTCGCCGCGCGGCGGCCCTGCAGGCGCATCCGCTCACCCTGGGTCCCCAGATCAGCATCAACCCGGATGATGCCCAACGCATTGGAGTGTCCAACGACGCCATGGTCAAGGTTTCCAACCATGCAGGCACCGCGACGCTGAAGGTGTCGGTCAGCGACCGCGTCGCACCGGGCTCGGCCTGGGCCGAAAGCGGCTACGGCGCCACCGCTGCCCTGGCGGCGGGTCACGTGGAGGTGCTGCCGGCATGACCACCGCGCAAGTTCTTTCCCAGTGGACGGCGCCCCTGCACGAGATGCTGCTCGGCCTGGGAGCCATCGGCGTGGTGATCTGGATCGTGCTCAAGATCCTGGTCATCGCCGTGCCGGTGATCCTCGCCGTCGCGTTCTACGTCTGGTGGGAGCGCAAGCTCATCGGCTGGATGCATATCCGCCACGGGCCCATGTACGTGGGATTCGGCATCCTCCAGACCTTCGCAGACGTGTTCAAGCTGCTGCTGAAGGAGATCATCCGGCCCACGCGTGCCAACCCGGTGCTGTACTTCCTGGCACCGCTGATCACTCTGGCGCCGGCCTTCGCCGCGTGGGCAGTGGTGCCGTTCGACGCGCAGCTGGTGCTGTCCAATGCCAACGCGGGTCTGCTGTACCTGCTGGCAATGACTGCGCTGGGCGTATACGGCGTGATCCTGGCCGGCTGGGCCTCGAACTCGAAGTACGCGTTCCTGGGCGGCATGCGTGCCGCCGCGCAGATGGTCAGCTACGAGATCCCGATGGGCTTCTCGCTGGTGGGCGTGCTGATTGCCGCCGGCAGCCTGAACCTGAGCGACATCGTGCTGGCGCAGCAGGGCGGGGCGGGCTTCTTCAGCTGGTTCTGGCTGCCGCTGGCGCCGCTGTTCGTGATCTATTTCGTCTCCGGTCTGGCCGAGACCAACCGCCTGCCGTTCGACGTGGTTGAAGGGGAGTCGGAGATCGTGGCTGGCCACATGGTGGAGTACTCGGGCTCGGCGTTCGCGCTGTTCTTCCTGGCCGAATACGCCAACATGTTGCTGATCAGCTTCCTCACCGCCACGTTCTTCCTCGGCGGATGGCTGTCGCCGCTGCCGGCGGCCTGGATTCCCGAAGGCATTCCGGTGCTGTCGGTGATCCTGGGTGACGGCTGGTGGTGGCTGTTTGCCAAGGTGTTCTTCTTCGCCAGCTGCTTCGTGTGGTTCCGCGCGTCGTTCCCGCGCTACCGCTATGACCAGATCATGCGCCTGGGCTGGCGGGTGTTCATCCCGATCAGCATTGCCTGGATCGTGGTGACCGCGCTGATGGCGTACTTCGGAATCCTGGAAGGAGTTCAGCGATGAGCCGCTTTGCTAGCTGGTTCCGGAGCCTGTTCCTGCTGGAAATGCTCCGTGGCCTCGGGTTGACGTTCAAATACCTGTGGCGGCCCAAGTACACGCTGATGTACCCGATGGAAAAGGTGCCGCAGTCGCCGCGCTTCCGTGGCCTGCATGCGCTGCGCCGCTATCCCAACGGGGAAGAGCGCTGCATCGCCTGCAAACTCTGCGAGGCGGTGTGCCCGGCGCTGGCGATCACGATCGATTCGGAAAAGCGGGAAGACAACACCCGCCGGACCACGCGCTACGACATTGACCTGTTCAAGTGCATCTACTGCGGGTTCTGCGAGGAATCGTGCCCCGTGGACTCGATCGTGCTGACCCACGTGCACGAATACCACTTCGAAAACCGCGGCGAGAACGTGGTCCACAAGCCACAGCTGCTGGCGATTGGCGACCGGCTCGAGGCCGAGATCGCAGAACGCCGCACCGCCGACTCCGCATACAGGTAAGACAATGGACTTCGTAACGCTCGCATTTTTCGCGTTTGCCGCCATTGCCGTCATGGCCGCGGTGGGGGTGATCAGCGTCCGCAACCCGGTGCACTCGGTGCTCTTCCTGGTGCTGACCTTCTTCTCGGTCGCCTGCACCTGGCTGCTCATCGGGGCTGAGTTCCTCGGGGTCGCGCTGGTGCTGGTCTACGTGGGCGCCATCATGGTGCTGTTCCTGTTCGTGGTGATGATGCTGGACATCGACATCGCGCCGCTGCGGGAAGGGTACGTGCGCTATCTGCCGGTCGGACTGGTGGTGGCGGTGACGATGCTGATCCAGATCCTCACCGTGCTCGGCCTGCACGCCCGTGCGGTGCCGTTCCCTGCCCAGGCCGAGGCGGCCGAAGCCGGAAACACCGCCTGGGTGGCATACACGCTGTTCACCGATTACCTGCTGCCGTTTGAAGTCGCGGCGCTGATCCTGACCGTGGCGGTGATCGCCGCGGTGGCGCTGACCCTCAGCCGCCGGGAAGGCACCAAGCGCCAGGACCTGGGCGAGCAGTCGAGGACCCGGGCCGCCGACCGCGTGCGCCTGGTGAGCATGAAGGCGGGCCCGACCCGCAGCACGGGCGACACGCCCGCCGATGGACAGGCTGCGGCCGGGGAGGACAAGCGATGAGTTTCCTTGGCGAGGGCCTGGCCCTGGGCCACTACCTGGCGCTGGGTGGCGTGCTGTTCTGCATCAGCGTGGCCGGTCTGTTCCTCAACCGGAAGAACGTGATCGTGCTGCTGATGTCGATCGAGCTGATGCTGCTTTCGGTCAACATCAACTTCGTCGCGTTTTCCCGCGAGCTGGGCGAAGCCTCCGGGCAGGTGTTCGTGTTCTTCATCCTGACGGTGGCGGCCGCCGAGGCGGCGATCGGCCTGGCAATCCTGGTCGCGCTGTTCCGCAACCGGCAGACCATCAACGTCGCCGATATCGATATGCTGAAGGGGTAGGCGGGCAATGGAACTTTCAACAACCCACCTGCTGGTCATCGTCCTGGCACCGCTGCTGGGCGCGATCATCGCGGGCCTGTTCGGACGCCAGGTCGGCCGCGCCGGCGCGCACACGGTCACCATCCTCGGTGTGGCCATCAGCTGCGTGATGTCCGGTTGGGTGCTGTGGCAGCTGGTGCAGGGCGCCACGCCCTACAACGAGAACGTGTACACCTATTTCGAGGTGGGCAACTTTTCCGCCCACGTCGGCTTCATGGTGGACCGCCTGACCGCGATGATGATGGTCGTGGTCACCTTCGTGTCGCTGCTGGTGCACGTGTACACCATCGGCTACATGAAGGGCGACCCGGGCTACCAGCGCTTCTTCAGCTACATTTCGCTGTTCACCTTCTCCATGCTCATGCTGGTGATGAGCAATAACTTCCTGCAGCTGTTCTTCGGCTGGGAAGCGGTGGGCCTGGTGTCCTACCTGCTGATCGGTTTCTGGTTCAAGAAGCCGACCGCCGTGTTCGCCAACATGAAGGCCTTCCTGGTCAACCGCGTGGGTGACTTCGGCTTCCTGCTGGGCATTGGCGCCGTGGTCTACATGTTTGGCACGCTGGATTACGCCACCGTGTTCGCCAACGCCGATGCGACGCTTGGCGGCGGACAGATCCTGGAGTTCCTGCCGGGCGTGGAATGGTCCGCGGCCACCGTGATCTGCGTGCTGCTGTTCATCGGTGCCATGGGCAAGTCGGCGCAGGTGCCGCTGCACGTGTGGCTGCCCGACTCGATGGAAGGCCCGACCCCGATCTCGGCCCTGATCCACGCCGCGACCATGGTCACCGCCGGTATCTTCCTGGTGGCGCGGATGTCGCCGCTGTTCGAGCTGAGCGATGCGGCGCTGGCGTTCGTGCTGTTCATCGGCGCTACCACCGCGTTCTTCACCGGCCTGATCGGCATCGCGCAGAGCGACATCAAGCGCGTGGTGGCGTATTCCACGCTGTCGCAGCTGGGCTACATGACCGTGGCGCTGGGTGTGTCGGCCTACTCGGCGGCAGTGTTCCACCTGATGACCCACGCGTTCTTCAAGGCGCTGCTGTTCCTGGGTGCCGGCTCGGTGATCATCGCCATGCATCACGAGCAGGACATGCGCCGCATGGGCGGCCTGCGCAAGTACATGCCGGTGACGTTCTGGACCATGGTGATCGGCACCCTGGCCCTGATCGGCACGCCGTTCTTCTCCGGCTTCTACTCCAAGGACACCATCATCGAAGCCGCTTCTCTGGCTTCCGGCCGGATGGGCTGGGTGGGGACCTACGGTTACTGGGCGGTGCTGGCGGGTGCGTTCATCACCAGCTTCTACAGCTTCCGCCTGCTGTACATGACCTTCTTCGGCAAGGAGCGTTTCCGCGATGCGGTGCCGCACGCTGACGGAGCGCATGACGACGACCACGGCCACCACGGCCCTGTCGAGCCGCGCGAGTCGCCGTGGGTGGTGACCCTGCCGCTGCTGCTGCTGGCCATCCCGTCCATCGCGATCGGCTTCTTCACCGCCGGGCCGATGCTGTTCGGAACCAACTGGTCCGGCGCTGTCGAGCAGCTGCCGTTCTTCTCCGGTGCCATTGATCTGGCGGCTGCCCGCGACACGGTGGCAATCCTGGGTGAGCGGATGTGGCACGGTCCTGTGGCGTTCGCGCTGCATGGCTTCGTGACCCCGGTGTTCTGGCTCGTTGTGGCCGGGTTTGCACTGGCCACCGCCATGTACTGGTGGCGCCCGGAGCTGGCCGATCGCGCCAGGCAGGCGCTGCGCCTGCCGGTCAAGGTGCTGGAAAACAAGTACTGGGCCGACGATCTGTGGATCAAGGGCTTCGCCGGGGGCAGCCTGCAGATTGGCAGGGTGTCGCGCTGGATTGACCAGAAGCTGATCGACGGCCTGATCGTGAACGGTGCCGTGCGGGTCGTGGGCCTGGTGGCCTCCGTTTCGCGCCGGGCCCAGTCCGGTCTCCTCTACCACTACGCATTCGTGATGATCATCGGCCTGGTGTTGCTGCTGGCCGTGCTCATCCGCCACTGGCGCTGACGGAAACAGATACGTGTCGAACTGGCCTCTTCTCAGTCTTCTGATCTGGCTCCCCATCCTGGGCGGCCTGTTTACTCTGGCGTGCGGCAACGCACGGCCGAATGCTGCCCGCTGGGTGGCGCTCGGCTCGGCGGTGGTGATCTTCCTGGTCAGCCTCCTGCTGCTGACCGGGTTCGACTTCGCCGCTCCGGGCCTGCAATTCCTGGAGCGCCGCGAGTGGATTCCCGCGTTCGACATCCAGTACCACCTGGGTGCGGACGGGATTTCCGCAGCGCTGATCGTGCTGACCACGTTGACCACGGTGCTGGTGCTGATCGGCGCCTGGACTTCGATCAACAGCCGGGTCAGCCAGTACTACGCTGCCATGCTGATCCTGGAAGGCATGATGGTGGGCGTGTTCTCGGCCGTGGACGCGATGCTGTTCTACGTGTTCTTCGAGGCCATGCTGATTCCGATGTTCATCATCATCGGCATCTGGGGCGGCCCGCGTCGCGTGTACGCCACGATCAAGTTCTTCCTGTACACGTTCCTGGGCTCGATCTTCATGCTGATCGGCCTGATCTACCTGTACCAGAAGGGCGGCAGCTGGCAGCTGCCTGACCTGTACGCGCTGCCGCTCACGGCCACGGAGCAGATGTGGCTGTTCTTCGCCTTCATGGCCGGCTTCGCGATCAAGATCCCGATGTTCCCGGTGCACACCTGGCTTCCGGATGCGCACGTGGAGGCGCCGACCGGCGGCTCGGTGATCCTGGCGGCGATCATGCTGAAGATCGGTGGCTACGGCTTCATCCGCTTCTCGTTGCCGATCGTGCCCGACGCCGGCCAGGAGTGGGCGTGGCTGATGATCCTGCTGTCGCTGATCGCGGTGGTCTACGTCGGCCTGGTCGCCCTGGTGCAGGACGACATGAAGAAGCTGATTGCCTATTCGTCGGTGTCGCACATGGGCTTCGTGACCCTTGGCATCTTCCTTGCCTTCGCCCTGGTCCGCGGCGGCGATGCCGATGCCGCGCGCCTGGGCCTGCAGGGTGCGATGGTGCAGATGATCAGCCACGGCTTCATCTCCGGCGCCATGTTCAGCTGCGTGGGCGTGCTGTACGACCGCATGCATACGCGCCGGATCCGCGATTACGGTGGCGTGGCCAACGTGATGCCCTGGTTCGCCGCGTTCTTCGTGCTGTTCAGCATGGCCAACTCCGGCCTGCCGGGCACTTCCGGATTCGTGGGCGAGTTCATGGTGATCATGGCTTCGTTCCAGGCCAACCCGCTGATCGCATTCGCCGCCGCGCTGACGCTGATCATCGGCGCGTCGTATTCGCTGTGGCTGGTCAAGCGGATCTTCTACGGCGAGGTTTCCAATGCCCACGTGGCGGGACTGAAGGACATCAACGGCCGCGAGGCGCTGGTGCTGGGTGTCTTCGCCGCCGGTGTGCTGGCAATCGGCGTGTGGCCGATGCCGCTGACCAACCTGATGGAGCCTTCCATCGCGCAACTGGCGGAACTGCTGACCGCCACCAAGCTTTGAGGATGATGTCGCGATGACGTTCGAAGTCCCAGTCCGCACCTTCGCCGAATTCTCGCCGCTGCTTCCCGAGCTGACGGTTGTCGCCGGCGCGTTCGGGCTGCTGATGCTGGATCTTTTCCTTGACGAGCGCCGCCGCGTGGTGACCCACGCGCTGTCGATCGCCACCCTGCTTATCGCCGCGGCGTTCATCGCCATGGGCGTGGGCGGGCAGGGCGAAGTGATGGAAGGCCTGTTCATCCGCGATACCGCCTCGGACGCGCTCAAGTTCGTGACCCTGCTGATCTCGGCGGTGGCCCTGGTGTACCTGTGGCCCTTCATGCGCGAACGCGGCCTGTACCGCGGCGAGATCCCGATCCTGATCCTGTTCTCGGTGATCGGCATGATGCTGCTGGTCTCGGCGGGCAACCTGACCATGATCTATCTGGGCCTGGAACTGCTGGCGCTGTGCTCCTACGCGCTGGTGGCGGTGGACCGCAACAGCAAGCTGGCCTCGGAAGCGGGCATGAAGTACTTCGTGCTGGGCTCGCTGTCGTCCGGCCTGCTGCTGTACGGCCTGTCGCTGATCTACGGCGCCACCGGCTCGCTGTATCTGGATGCCATCAACGTCGCGGCCGCCACAGTGACCGGTGAAGACCGCACGCTGCTGCTGGCCGGGCTGGTGTTCTCGGTGGTCGGCGTGGCGTTCAAGTTCGGTGCCGCCCCGTTCCACATGTGGCTGCCGGATACCTATCACGGCGCTTCGACCCCGATCACCCTGTTCATCGGTTCGGCCCCCAAGCTGGCCGCGTTCGGGCTGGCCTGGCGCCTGTTCGAGCAGGGCCTGGGACCGATGGCGGATAACTGGCAGCTGCTGCTGGCGCTGCTGGCGGCCCTGTCGCTGGCGATCGGTAACGTGGTTGCCATCGCCCAGACCAACCTGAAGCGCATGCTGGCCTATTCGACGGTCTCGCACGTCGGCTTCCTGTTCCTGGGCATTGCCGGTGGCGGCCCGGAGGGCTTCGCCGCAGCGATGTTCTACGCCATCGTCTACGCGATCATGTCCGCGGCAGCGTTCGGCGCCATCATCATGCTGTCGCGCAAGGGCTTCGAGGCCGACGAGATCGAGGACTTCAAGGGTCTGAACGCCCGCAGCCCGTGGATGGCGGCCCTGGTGCTGGTGATCATGGTCTCGCTGGCTGGTGTGCCGCCGCTGCTGGGCTTCTGGGCCAAGCTGGCGGTGCTGCAGGCCGCGCTGGCGGGTGACATGATGTGGCTGGCCATCGTGGGTATCGTGTTTGCGGTGATCGGTGCGTACTACTACCTGCGCGTGGTCAAGGTCATGTACTTCGACGAGCCTGCCGGCGAGCCGCTGGAGCAGCGGCAGGGCGGCGGACTGCGCACGGTATTCGCCATCAATGCACTGGCACTGCTGGGCCTGGGCCTGTTCTGGAGCCCGCTGATGGCCCTGTGCCAGCAGGCGTTCGCCGGCTGATGCTGACCGGACCTGGAATACCGGGTCCAATTGGCAGGAAAGGCTTGCAATAAAAGTTAAACGTCTTCATAATAGTTCTTCTGTTGCGGGGTGGAGCAGTCTGGCAGCTCGTCGGGCTCATAACCCGAAGGTCGCAGGTTCAAATCCTGCCCCCGCTACCAGCTTTTCGCGGTTGTAAGGCAGGCTTCACTGGAAGCTTTCCGGCATCATCCAACCGCGGATGGGTTGAGTCGCAGTACACCTGCTCGTACTGTGACACCGAAATCCAGTGGTATCGGACAAGGGGCCCGCCGGGCCCTTTGTCATTTCCGGCATTCGAACAACAGCAACCGGAGGACTGGCCCTTGGCCGACAAGGCAAGCACGATCACACAGCTGCTGGCGCCCACCGTGGAAGCGCTGGGACTGGAGCTGCTGGGCACCGAATACCTGCCCATGCCGGGTGGTTCGCTGTTGCGCCTGTACATCGACAAGCCCGGCGCTGAAGCCGGCGCGGAGATGGAAGGGCAGGGCGTGACCGTGGATGATTGCGAGGCAGTCAGCCGGGAGGTTTCCGCACAGCTGGACGTGGAAGATCCGATCACCGGCAATTACACCCTGGAGGTGTCATCGCCGGGCGTGGATCGCCCGCTGTTCACGGTGGAACAGTTCGAACGCTTCATTGGCGAGAAGGCCAGGGTGGCGCTGAAGCTGCCCCAGGACGGGCGGCGCAGGCTGCAGGGGCGGATCGCGTCAACGGGCGCCGACACCGTCCAGATCGAAGTGGACGGCCTGGCGTTCGAGGTCGCATTTGAAAACATCGAGCGGGCCAAACTGGTGCCCGACTGGGCCGCGCTGGGATTGGCGGTTCCGGAAAACAACAGGCCCGGGCGCGGCAGGCGTCCCGGAAAGCGCAAGCACTGAATCCTGAGATAGTCAGAGGCGTAACAGAATGAGCAAGGAACTGTTGATGGTCGTCGACGCCGTCGCCAACGAAAAGGGCGTGCCGGAGTCGGTGATCCTGGAGGCGATCGAAGCTGCGCTGGCCACTGCCGCCAAGAAGCGCTTCCCCGAGCAGGATGTGCTGACCCGGGTGTCGATCAATCCGAAGGACGGAAGCTATGAAACCTTCCGCCGCTGGGAAGTCGTGGCTGACGACGAAGTGATGGAGTCGCCCGACCGCCAGATCAGGTTGATGGACGCCCTGGACGAAGCCGACGGCGTCGAGGTGGGCGATTACATCGAGGAGCAGGTCGAGAACGCCGAGTTCGGCCGCATCGCCGCCCAGGCCGCAAAGCAGGTGATCGTGCAGCGCGTGCGTGAAGCCGAGCGCGCCCAGGTGGTCGACGCCTGGAAGGATCGCGTGGGTGAGCTGGTGACCGGCGTGGTCAAGCGCGTCGAGCGCGGCAACGTGTTCGTGGACCTGGGCGGCAACGCCGAGGCCTTCATTCCCAAGGACAAGGCGATCCCGCGCGACGTGGTCCGCGCCGGCGACCGCGTGCGCGGTTATCTGTACGACGTGCGCAGCGAGCCGCGTGGCCCGCAGCTGTTCATCAGCCGCGCCGCGCCCGAGTTCATGATCGAGCTGTTCAAGCTGGAAGTGCCGGAAGTCGGCCAGGGCCTGGTGGAGATCAAGGCCTGTGCCCGTGATCCGGGCGACCGAGCCAAGATCGCGGTGATCGCCTACGACAACCGCACCGATCCGATCGGCGCCTGCATCGGCATGCGCGGTTCGCGCGTGCAGGCGGTGTCCAACGAGCTCAATGGCGAGCGCGTTGACATTGTGCTGTGGTCGGACAACCCGGCCCAGTTTGTGATCAACGCCATGGCCCCGGCCGAAGTGCAGTCGATCGTCGTTGACGAGGACAAGCACTCGATGGACCTGGCAGTGGCCGAGGAGCTGCTGGCCAAGGCCATCGGCAAGGGCGGGCAGAACGTGCGCCTGGCCAGCCGCCTGACCGGCTGGCAGCTCAACGTGATGACCCAGGACCAGGTGGTAGCCAAGTCCGAGGCCGAACAGACCGTGGCCCGCGAGCTGTTCCAGGAAAAGCTCGAAGTGGACGAGGAAATCGCCGGGATCCTGGTGGCCGAGGGCTTTGGCACGGTGGAGGAAATTGCCTACGTGCCGGTCGGCGAGCTGCTGGCGATCGAGGGCTTCGACGAGGACATCGTCGAGGAACTGCGTGCCCGCGCCCGCGAGGCGCTGCTCAACGACGCGCTGGCGTTCGAGGCCGAGCTGAGCGAGAACGCGCCCAGCGAGGAGCTGCTGGCGCTGGAAGGCATGGACGAGGCGACGGCCTATGCACTGGCTTCTCATGAGGTGCGCACGGTCGAGGATCTGTCCGACCTGGGTGCCGATGAGCTGCTGGACTTCGGCATCGAGGGGCTGGACCAGGAGCGCGCTGCCGCGCTGATCCTGTCCGCCCGGGCCGATGAAATCGCACGCCTGGAGGCGGAAGGCTGATCCGCTGACCGCCCGCGGTACCCGGGACCGCGCCGGACCCGCCCCTCGGGGCGGACTCCGGAAGATTCTCCCGGCAACCGTTAGAATTGAACCATCCCCGCGGCGGCAGAACGCCGTCGCCCTGGACACGGAATCCGAATGTCGCAACAAACCACCATCCGAAAGCTGGCCGCCCTGGTGAATACGCCGGTCGAGAAACTGCTGGAACAGCTGGCCGAAGCCGGCATGGAGTTCAGCGATCCCGACCAGGTCGTGACCAGCACCGAGAAGGTGAAGCTGCTCGGCTTTCTCCGGCGCACCCATGGCGCCGGTACGCGGAGCAGCGGTACCGCTGGTTCCGCTTCGCCGAAGAAAATCACGCTCAACCGCAGCCGCAAGCAGGAACTGACCGTCGGTGGTGGCAAGAATCGCCAGACCGTCGATGTGGTCGTGCGCAAGAAGGTCACGCTGGTCAAGCCGACCGAGCAGGAGACTGCCGCCGCAGCCGCGGCCGCAGCAGCTGCCGACGGTGACAGCGAGCGCGCGGAGATCCTGCGCAAGCTTGAGGAGTCCCGGCAGCAGAACCTGCAGGAACAGCAGCGCCTGGCCGAAGAGGACAAGCGCCGCGTGGAAGAGGCCGAGCGCAAGCGCCAGGAAGCCGAGGCGGAGGCCGAGCGCCTGCGCCAGGAGGCCGAGCAGGCCGCTGCAGCCGCCACCGAGGAAGCCGCTGCCCCTGTGCGCAGCAGCAAAGCCTCCGGCCACGGCAAGCCGGCTCCTGCCCGTGAGGAACGGAGCGCGCCGCGACAGAAGCAGCAGCAGCGCGGCTCGCACGCCATGACGCGCGGTGT
>DXCY01000282.1 GCA_019115725.1 Candidatus Luteimonas excrementigallinarum | reverse complement strand
GAACCGCCGCCCGCCGCCGCGCCGGGCACATCGCCCTCGCGCAGGGTCAGCGAGGTGACGTTGCTGGCGGCGTTGCCATCGCCCGCCACCTGCACGCCCTGCACCAGCCCGGCCACGTTGCCCAGCCCGGCGCTGTCCACACTGCGCCCGCTGGCCACCGGCATCGGCGCCATCTCGTCGGTCAGCACCACGTTGGGCGTGAAGCTGACCACCGGATCGCCATCGCTGAAATCAAACCCGATATCCAGACGGCCCTGCAGCAGCTGCCCGCTGCTGGTCTGCCAGCTGGAAATCATCGATACCCCGAACCACAGCACCCGGTTGTCGCCCACCGCAAACCGGCCACGCATCTGGCCGAGCTCCGCATCGGGGATTTCCGTCAGGCCACTGCCGGTCCGGGCCGGTGCCTGCTCCGCCAGAGCGGGGGCGCAGCACAGCAGCCCTCCCAGCAGCAGCGTGCGGCACATTGCCTGGATTGTGTTCATGCCTGCCACTCCGTTCAGAACAGGTCCGCATGGGTGAAGCCGAAATCGAGCAGCTCGGCATCGGTCAGCGGACCCTGGCGCGCATACAGCGCTTTTGCGCTCGGCCGCGACGGCGGATCGAGCAGCACGGTGTTGCGGTCAAAGTCACTTCCTATTACGACGAACACGGCCCGGGACGGCCACGAGGCGAGAAATTCGTCCACCGGGATGCTGCGATTGCCCAGCATCGGGTCGCCGATCTCCACCATGTCGCCGTACACCTGCTTGAGCACCACGAAGTGGCGGAAGCCGGCCACGTCCATCAGCACGATCCCCGGCACCCGCAGCGAGCGCAGCCGGGCCTCGTCCACCCGGTAGCCGCGTCCGCGCATTCCCATCGATTCCACGTAGCGCTTGATGTCCAACAGGGAGAACCCGCGCTCCTGGACCACGCCCGGATCGGCCACGCCCATCATCCCTTCGATCACCGTGGCCTCGTCGGCATCCAGCCGGTAGCCGTAGCGCAGGATGGTGGCCAGCGCCGCGGCACCGCAGCTGTAATCGGTGTGCTGTCGCACCAGGTGGCGAAAGCGCGTCTCGCGCATGCTCTCCACCGGCCGCGAATACATCGCGCCGTGGGGAAGCACACCGCTGAACATGACATCGGCCGCAAAGGCGGGCGGCGCCGCCAGCAAAGGCAGGGCCAGCAGCGGCAGGATCAACCGGAGACTCCGGCGGCTTGGGCGGCTTGGGCGGGTCAGGCGGGGCATCACGGGTCCACATTCAAGGTGAATGCGCAAAGTGCTTACGCAAAGGGCATGCGCAACGTGCATGTCCAAAGTGGAGGCCCCGCTCCGCGGGGGAGGCGGAGCGGGGCTTCCGTTGCATCCCGGTCACAGGGGCGAACCGGGAAACACCTTCACACGATCAGGTGGTCAGGCGATCACTCGCCACCACCACCACCACCGCCACCCGTGCTCGGCTGGGCCACGGCCATCGACAGGCTGTTGGCCTGCAGGTTACCGGTACCGGCCGCCACGTTGACGCCGATGTTGCCCGACGCCCTGGCAAACGCGCTGTCGGACAGCGCCGCCGTGTTGGTGGCATCACGCACGATCCACTGCGTGGTGCTCATGCTGCCGGCCAGGCTGGCCTGCAGGTCGCTGTAGGACAGTTCGACGAACGCCAGGTCGCCGGACTCGCTGCCCTCGTACGTGCCGGATTCGACGTTGTCGAAGCCCAGGCCACCCACGCCCGGACGAGCCGGGTTGGCCACTGCACCCTGGCTGTCGATGTCATAGTCGGCATGGCCGATCACCGGGCCTTCCGGATGCAGCTCGCCGTCCCACATGTCGGCGTAGAAGTTGCTGGACTGGTACGAGTTGCCGCCGCCGGCATAGCTGCCTTCGCTGCTGCCCTCGTAACCGCCAATGCCCACGCCCAGCGACACGCCGCTGACCGTACCGGAGAGCGAGATGTCGACGGTATCGCTCACCGCCTCCATCATGCCCGCGTTCTCCACGTAGTTGCCGGTGGAGATCTGGTTGGAGCTCACCGTCGCCTGGGCATAGGCACTGGTAGCCACCGAGGCAGCCAGCGCGTTCTTCTGCTGGTTGTTGTTGCCGGCGGCCACGTTGACGCCGATGTTGCCCGACGCGTCGCTGAAGGCGTTGCCGGACAGGCCGGCGGCGTTGGTGACGCCGTGGTTCAAGGTGATGTTGCCGGCGCCGTACTGGTTGACGAAGATCTCCGAGTCGGCGAGGCCGAAGGCGAAGCTGGCATCGGCGGCCGACAGGGCGGCAGCGTTGTCCTGCACGTTGTTGTCACCGGCGGCGACGTTGAACTGCAGGTTGCCCGAGGCTTCCGAACCGACATCGTCACCAATCGAAGCATCGTTGGTCAGCATGTCATTCATGCCGATGTTGTTGGTGTTGGACTGGCGGTTGTCGATCAGGGCAATCGCGGCCGAATCGATCTCGATGTTGCCTTCCAGGGTCGGATCACCGCTGAAGCTGATGTCCGAGTCGAGCGAGATCGACTTGTCGATGTTCACGCTCACCCCGTGCTCGTCACGCTCCGAGCGCACGTCGGAACGCGCGTACTCGTTGCGGTTGATGTCCTCGTACACCCCGTTGGTTTCCAGGTTGTGGGTTTCGCTGGCGCTGTAGGCCATGTCCACCGTGGAGCTGAAGCTCTCACTGGTATCGCTCGAGTGCGTGCGGTCGATGGTGGTGTTCTCGGTGTGGTTGCGTTCGAAGCGGTCGGTCACCCGCTGGTCGACGCGCTGGTCAAGGCGCTGGTTGATCTCCTTGTTCCAGTCCCAGTCGAGGTCGACGTTGGCATTGAGGTTGGCGTTGGCATCAACATCAACGTCCACATCGACGTCGTAATTGAAGCCGTTGCCATTTTCCTGCGCATGGGCAGCGCCGGCCGCGAACGCGGTGATGGCGATGGCCAGGGCGGTCCATTTCAGATTGGCTTTCATGGTGTATCTCCTGTCAGTCTCTCTCTAGGTGGTGTTTCCCTGCTCACGGGCCGGTCTGGACGGACATCAGCAGACTGTTGCCCGTTGCGTTTCCCGATCCCGCGATCTGGTTGAGCTGCATGACCCCTTCGAATCCCTGCAAGGCTGTAGCGTCCACGGCCACATCGCGCGTGCCCGCATCCGCTGCCCCTGATCCACGGTGGTGCTGCTGCCCTGCCGACGCGAAGTCCACCCCCGCCAACATCTCGTCGGTGGTCTCGCGTATGCCTCGTTGCGCCAGCGCCACCGCCACCACGTTCAACTCCGTGTTGGCGACGCCGCTGGCCTGGTTGATCGATGCGATTCCGCTCGCGTCCTGGAAGGCGCTGCCGGAAATCACTGCAAGTGCGCGGTCCGGCGCATTGGCCACCTCGTGGCCGCTGTTCTGCCGGGCTTGGGCCGAGACCGAGGCGCGCTCGCCGACCGCCATCGCGCGCAGGTTGGCCTGCTGGTTGAGATCGCCCGCGGCCATGTTCACTGCGATCGCGCCACTGGCGCCGGTGAACGCGCGGTCGTCGATCCGGGTCTGGGCGAGATAGTCCAGCATCGCCCCATAGCCGTCGGCCTCCTGCGCCCGGGCGACCGTTCCCATGGCAAGGAACGACGCCAGCGCCGTCAGTGCGATCCCCGCCCCCGTGACCCTGTTCATGGCCCGCCGGCTCCTCCCGGCTTCTGGCCGAGCGGGAATTGCGACAGCGCGCCGGTCACATGACCACCGATGCCGCGGGTGGTTGTGCCGACGGTGCCCAGCGGTCCGGACAGCGCCCCGCCGATGGTGCCGCCGGCCACCGCGCCGCGGTGTTCGGCCGAGCCGGTGCCCAGCGCTGAACCGACCGCGCTGTTGACGCTGTGGGCAATGGCGGAAGACGGCCGTGCCGGTCCGAGGCTGTGCCCGGAAGAGATCGCGGCGAAGTCGGCATCGCTCATTTCCCCGGTACCCAGGGTGCCGTGCAGCTCCCGGTTGGGCGTGGGATCAACGATCAGCGCCACACTGGGCGGCGCGGGCCGATAGGCGTGGCGCGCATTCACATCGCGCAGCAGCACCATCTCGCCATGATTGGGATGGACCCCGGTGCGCGATCCCGCCGCGTCCGCAGCCAGTGGAGCCAGGCCAATGGCCAGGGCAAGGACGACGGGGGTCGGGGTAACGCTGATTGGAATTTTTCTGGCCATGGGGCGACACGCTCGCGATGGTTGCGTAGGGAGTTACGCAGGCCCCGTGCCAACATAAATTTCACAATGAAATCAAAGACTTGTATTAATTTCCGATTCATCTCCCACAGTGGCGGTGTAACAGGTACTTGGCAGTGGCAGCGGCAGGGTTAGGGGAAAAATCCCGCAATCACGCCGTATTCCACCCTGCATCGGGGTGTAACACCGGTGTTACACCTGCACGCCCGGGTGATACACCGGGCATCCAGTCGCTGACATCGCCATCGCGCCATCCGGGTTAGCCTGTCCCGGCGCCGCCCCGGCGTCTGGTAGGGATGAGGGAGATGCCGGAATTGCTGCAGCGCGGCTGGGATGCCCTGGCCACGGCTGAAGGACTGGGCCTGGTGCTGGCACTGGGCTGGCTGGCCTATCTGCTGCTGCTGGGCGGCTGGATCATCCTGCAGAAGCGCGAGCCGGTCGCGACCCTCAGCTGGCTGCTAGGCCTTGCCCTGCTGCCCTATCTCGGCTTCCTGATCTATCACGTGTTCGGGCCGCAGCGGATCCGACGCCACCAGCTGCGTCGTGAAACCAGTCGCGCCCGCATGGCCGGCGACGCCGACTACACCGACGAATCCACCGATACCGCCGAGCTCACCCGCCTGGCCGAGGCCAGCACCGGCCTGGCCCGCAGCCGCTCCCACGGTGTGCGCCTGCTGGTGGATGGCTGCGCCACCTATGACGCGCTGCTGGAAGACGTGCGCGCAGCCACCACCCACATCCATCTGGAGTACTACATCTACCACCCTGACCATGCCGGCACGGCGCTGCGCGACGCCCTGATCGAGCGCGTGCAGGCGGGGGTCAGGGTACGGCTGCTCATTGATGCGGTGGGCGGCAGCCGCTCACGCCGCTTCTTCAAGGACTTCATCCAGGCCGGCGGCGAACTGGCCTGGTTCCACCCGCCGAAGTTCGGCCGGGTCTGGCAGCGCCCGTGGCTCAACCTGCGCTCGCACCGCAAGATCGTGGTCATCGACGGCCGCATCGGCTACACCGGCAGCGTCAACATCAGCGACGACCACGACGAGCGCCAGCGCGAAGACGCGTTCCGCGACCTGCATCTGCGCCTGGAAGGGGAGGCGGTACTACGCCTGCAGCGGGTATTCGTGGAGGACTGGATCTACGCCACCGGCGAGGACGCCTGCATCGGCGAGATCAACGCGCAGACCCCGCGCCCTGCCGAACCGGGCACCATCCGCACCCAGATCCTTACCTCCGGACCGGACTCATCCTGGGAGGCGATCCATCGGCTGCATGTGGGCGCGATTCACGGGGCAAAGCGGCGGGTGTGGCTGGCCACCCCGTATTTCGTCCCCGGCGAAGCGGCAATGATGGCGCTCACCTCGGCCGCGCTGGCCGGGCTGGACGTGCGCCTGCTGGTGCCCAAGCGCTCCGACAGCCGCCTGGTCACCCTGGCCGCACGTTCCTATTTCGACACCCTGATCAAGGCCGGGGTGAAGGTGCACGAATACGGCCCGCGCATGCTGCACACCAAGGCCCTGCTGGTGGATGATCACCAGGTGCTGCTGGGCAGCGCCAACTTCGACCACCGCAGCTTCCGGCTCAACTTCGAGGTGTCCGCGCTGCTCGATGACACCGCGCTGGCGGCGGAGCTGGAGCAGCACCTGGAAGGCGAGTTCACGCTGGCCCCCGTGGTGCAGCAGAACAGGCACCGGCCGCTGTTTCGCGAACAGCTGCCCGAAGCCCTGGCCCGGCTGCTTTCGCCCCTGCTCTAGGATTGCGGGACGGACGGCCGCTTCCCCGGTGCCGGCGGCGGCCGGGGCCGGAAGGAGGCGTTAGACTGTGCCTGTTCAAGGAGGAGAACGCCCCATGCCCTGGCTGTTCCTGCTGCTGGCGATTGCCGCGTTTGCGATTGCGATGACCACCCCCTCGATGGCGCTGGCCATCATCTGCATCCTGGTTGCCCTGGTGCTGCTGGTGATCTGGGTCATGGGCCTGGTGGCCCAGCGGGTCGGCACCCGCTCCCGGGACGAAACCATGATGATCGACCCGCAGGAACTGCGCCGCCTGCGCGAGCAGGCCGAAGCCCGGCGCGCTGCCGGCCAGGTGGGCGACGGCGGCTCGGCCCCCGAACGCTGACCGGAGTTCCATCGTTGCAATGACCAGCCTGAGCGTGAACCTCAACAAGATCGCCCTGTTGCGCAACTCGCGCGGCGGCGGCGAACCCGACATCCTGCGCGCGGCGATGACCTGCCTGGATGCCGGGGCCGACGGCCTGACCCTGCATGCCCGCCCGGATGCCCGTCACGCTCGCGCCGACGATGTGCTCAAGCTGGCCCGCCTGTGCCGCGAGCGCGGGGTGGAATTCAACCTGGAAGGCAATCCTTTCGCGCCCCCGAGGGCGGGCTATCCGGGCTTTCTGCCGCTGTGCGAACGTGCCCAGCCGCACCAGGCCACCCTGGTGCCGGATGGTGATGAGCAGCTCACCTCCGACCACGGCTTCGACCTGACCGCGGATGGTGAACGGCTGCGCCAGCCAATCGCCGCGCTCAAGGACCTGGGCTGCCGGGTGAGCCTGTTTGCCGATGCCGACACCGGACCCAGCCTGGCCCGCGCCGCGGCCATTGGCGCCGACCGGATCGAGCTTTATACCGGCCCTTATGCCGAAGCCCACGCCCGTGGAGATTCGGCCGCCTCACTGGCCACCTTCGCCGCCGCCGCCCAGCGCGCACAGCAGGCAGGCCTGGGAATCAATGCCGGCCATGACCTGAGCCAGGACAACCTGGGCGGGTTCCTCGCCGCCGTGCCCGGCGTGCTTGAGGTTTCGATCGGCCACGCTGTGATCAGCGAAGCCCTCTACGAAGGTCTTGCCACCACGGTGGCCAACTATCTGCGCATCGTCCGCGCGTAAAAAACCACGTAGCAAACCACGCCTGGCACGCAGGCGTACAGGCCTATGGAAAGCAGGCATAAAAAAACGCCGCCCATTGGGCGGCGTTGAACATTACGGCCGGTGGTCTGCTCCGGTCACGCCGCGCTGCAGGCAACGGCGTACCGGGAACCGCCTTATTTCTTGACGAAGCCGATCTTCAGCATCTGCGCGTTCTTGGCTTCCGCCAGGACCTTGGCCAGGACACCGTATTCGGAATCCTCGGAGGCGTCGATCTCAAGCGTCGGCTGGTTGCCCGGGTCACGCTGGACCTCGGCTTCCATCATGTTGCGCAGCGCGGTCATGGGCGTCGGGCTGTCATTCCAGAACACCTGGCCTGCACCATCAATCCGCAGCCGGATGGGCTCTGGCGGATCGAGCCGCTGCTCCGGTGGCGTCTCGGAGCGCTGCGGGAGGTCGATGTCAATCGGATAAGACAGCTGCGGCGCGGTCACCATGAAGATGATCAGCAGAACCAGCATCACGTCCGCAAGCGGAATGATGTTGATTTCGGCCATCGGCCCTTCACTGGAGTTGGAACTGAACGCCATCGTGGATCTCCGTTGTTACTCGCGGGTGGCGACAAAGCCGACCTTGCGCATGCCCTGGGCCTGCGCAATGGTCACCACCTCGTTGATCGTGCGATACGGGGTGGTGCGGTCGCCGCGCACGTTCACCGGTGGCTGCGGCGTCTTCTGCGCCTCCACCGAAAGCGCGCTTTCAAGCAGCTCGCGTGTGACCGGCTGGTCGTTGAGGAAGAGATCGCCGTTATCCTTCACTGCGATGGTGATCGGCGGTGCAGGCGGAGCCTGATCCGGCCGGTCTTCCAGATCGGCACGGGGCAGTTCAACTTCAACCTTATGCGCCATCAGCGGTGCTGTCACCATGAAGATGATGAGCAGCACCAGCATCACGTCGACCAGCGGGACGACGTTCATCGCCGCCATCGGCTCGCCGCCACCTTGGTTGCCACTGTAGGACATTTGCGGCCTCCCTCAGTCTGTCCGGATCAAGCCTTCTTCGCAGGTGCCGGAGCGGGGGTTTCACCCACGCGCGAACCAATGGCGAAGAAGTCGTGCAGGTCATGGGCGAAGGTGTCGAGCTTGTTGTTCACCAGGCGGTTGGCACGGTTGAAGAAGTTGTAGCCGAGCACCGCCGGAATCGCCACGCCAAGACCGATCGCGGTCATGATCAGGGCCTCACCCACCGGACCGGCAACGGCGCCGATGTCGGCCTGGCCGCTGGCACCGATGCGGATCAGGGCGCGGTAGATGCCCCACACCGTACCGAGCAGACCAACGAACGGGGCGATCGAGCCCACCGTGGCCAGCAGGGTCAGGCCCGACTCGAGACGCAGCGACTCACGCACCACGGCCTGGCGCAGGGCGCGGTCCACGTACTCGGAGCGGGTCAGCGACTCGACCAGGCGCGAGCCTTCGTGGCGCTGATGGTGGGCAGCTGCCTGGGCAGCATCAAGGGCAACCTTGGAGAAGGGCTCGCTCGGGCGCTGCTCTTCCATGAAGCGGATGGCGTCCTGCGCGTTCGGGGTTTCCCAGAACGTGCGGATCACGCGGTCGGAGCTGCCCTTGAGCCGCTGGCTCTTGAACAGGTTGAAGATGATCCAGTAGATCGAAAGCGCGGACATCACGAGAAGGGTGATCAGAGCTGTCCAGCCGACGACGTCCAGGTGCTGGATCATGTCGGCGAAGCCCATCTGCTGCAGCGCTGCGGCGCTGTCGGCGGCTCCGGTAGGGGCGTTGGTGGTTTCCTGCAGCATGACGCTTACCTTTGAATGTTGAAGGTGGAGTTGGTGAAACGATGTGGAACTGATGAATCGTACGTAATCAGTGGAGCGCGCGGTCAGTCGAGGTTGAAATCAACCGGTACGCGGACGCGTCCGGCAGAAGCAACACCATCGACCTGGGCCGGGTTGAAGCGCCACTTGCGTGCGGCCTGAATGGCGGCGCGGTCGAGGTCGCGGTTGCGGCTGGAGCGCTCAACCTCGACATCGGTGACGTTGCCCTGGGCATCGACGCTGATGATGAGGATCACCGTGCCGGTGATGCCCGAGCGCAATGCAGCCGGCGGGTAGCGCGGCGGATTCATGGCCCGCGAGGACACGTCCACGCTGGCTTCGATGGTGCTCG
>DXCY01000281.1 GCA_019115725.1 Candidatus Luteimonas excrementigallinarum | reverse complement strand
CGCCGCCAGGTCGGCGAGATCGGGCGGCGGATGACCATATGCATACAGCTGTTGCGGCCGGGCGAGTGCGGAATCAAGCAGGGATTCATCGCGCACTCCGGCACTGCCGCCGTGCTCGCTGAGCTGGCGATCGTGGATGGCGAGCGCAAACGGCTTTTCTATCCATCTGATCATGGCCGCCTCCTATTGCGCGAGCTTGCGCAGCACAGCACGGTCCTCGCGCATGATCCGCTCGGCGACCTCCATCTGCTCAGCCAGGGCCGGATCGAACGCGGTCAGCTTGATGCCGTCCGGCGTTTCCAGTGCGAACAGCTCGTCGCCCTTTTGCAGGCGCAGGCGGGCGAGCAGCTCCTTGGGCAGGATGATCCCGGCGGAATTGCCGACGGTGGTGATCTTGAGTTTCATGGGCTGGTTCTGGCTGTGATTGTTATAACATAGGTTATATCGAGCGGTCCCGGCGTTCAACCCCAGCACCCGCTGGACCTGGAGCGGCTACCGGTATGCCTTCAGGTAGCGCGCCTCGAAGCGCCGTTTGAGCCAGTGGAAGGCGCGCGTGCGCGGCAACGCGAGGTTCCGCCGCCCGCGGCGCCAGACCAGCATGCCGGCGTCGAGGGTGTCGACGATGCAGGCCAGTTCGGTCCTGAAACCATGGGTCGCAGGCGCCCCGCGCAGTTCGGCGGCGATATTGCGCGCCACCGCCGCGGCCTGCAGGTCGGCCTGGTGGGCCTGCTTGGCCATCCAGTCCGGGCCGGGGTAGCTGCCGGCGTCGCCGGCCACGTAAGTGCGCTCCATCCCGCGCACCATGCAGGTGGCTTCGGCGGCGATGAAACCGCCTTCCGACAGCGGCAGCTCGCCGCCCTCCAGCCAGGTCGGGCCGGTGAGGCCTGGCATGAACAGGATCAGGTCGGCGTCGAAGCCGCCGCCTTCGGTCTCCACGCGGCCGGGGGTAAACGCCAGCGGCTTGTGGCCAAGATGGGTCTCGATACCAAGCGCCCGCATGCGTTCCAGCATGGTGCCGACCGCGGCGGGCCCCAGGCGCTGGCCGGGCTGTTCGGAGGGGTTGAAGAACACCAGCTTGAAGCGCTCGCGCCGGCCCTGGCGGCGCAGCAGGGTGTCGATACCGAACAGGAACTCGAACATCGGCCCGCCGCGTACCGCGCCCGGCTCGGACGGATTGGTGGCGAAGCCGACCGCGATGGTGCCACCGTCCATGGCCGCGAGCCGGTCGCGGATCGTTTCGGCCTGGGCAATGCCCTCGCAGGGGATGATCGCGTGCTCGATCCCGGGCAGACGGCGCAGGTAGCGCCCGCCGGTGGCGACCACCAGGAAGTCATTGTCCAGCGCCCCGGAGTCGGTGATCACGCGGCGCCCGCCTCCTAGCACCTGCTGCACGCTGCCCTGCATCCAGTTCACCCGCTCGCGCTCGAAGAAGCGGGCCAGCGGCACCCGCAGCTCGTCCCCGCTGCGCTTGCCCGAGGGCACCCAGATCAGGCTGGGCAGGTACACCAGCTCGCAGCGTGGCGAGACCACGGTGATCGGGTTGGGCACGCCTTCGCGACGTAGCCGGCGGACCGTGGACAGCGCGGCAAAGCCGCTGCCAAGGATGACGATGTGCTTCATGGCGTGACCTCCTGCGGCGCCGGACCCCTGCGGGTGATCAGCGCGAAGTAGAGCAGCGGAATGATGACCAGGGTCAGCACGGTGGAGACCAGGATGCCGAAGATCAGCGAAATCGCCAGGCCGTTGAAGATCGGGTCGTCGAGGATGAAGAACGCGCCGGCCATGGCCGCCAGCGCGGTCAGCGCGATCGGCTGGGCGCGCACCGCGCAGGCGTCGAGCACCGCCTGCGCCGGCGCCCGCCCGCGGGCCAGCTCGTGGTTGATGAAGTCCACCAGCAGGATCGAGTTGCGCACGATGATCCCGGCCAACGCGATCATGCCGATCATGCTGGTGGCGGTGAACTGCATGCCCAGCAGCGCGTGGCCGGGCATCACCCCGATCACGGTCAGCGGGATCGGCGCCATGATCACCAGCGGCACCACGTAGTTGCGGAACCACGCCACCACCAGCAGGTAGATCAGCACCAGGCCGACGGCGTAGGCGATGCCCATGTCGCGGAAGGTTTCATAGGTGATCTGCCACTCGCCGTCCCACTTGATCGCGAATCCCGCGGTGTCGGCGGGCTGGGCGATGTAGTGCTGCGACAGTTCATGGCCTTCGACCAGGTTGTCCGAAACCTGGCCGACCAGGTTGAACATGCCGTACAGCGGGCTGTCGATGTGGCTGCTCTCGTCGCCCATCACGTACACCACTGGCAGCAGGTCCTTGTGGTGGATGGCGCCGTCCCAGCCTGCCTGCCGCACTTCGACCAGTTCCGACAGCGGTACGAGCTGGCCATTGCCGCCGCGCACGCGCAGGGCAAGCACGCCGGCGGTGGTGGCCTGGTCGGCGACCGGCAGGCGCAGGCGCACGGGGCGCGGGTACTTGGAAAAATGGTCGATGACGTGGGTGGCGTCGTGCCCGGCCAGGCCGGCGGCGATGGTGTCGGCAATGTCCGCCTGCGACACGCCCAAGCGCGCGGCGCGGTCGCGGTCGATGACCAGCACCTCGCGCACGGCGTCGGCCTCCACGCTCGTGTCCACGTCGACGATGCCGTCGGTGGCGAGGAAGCGTTGTTCCAGCGCCCGCCCGATCCGGCGCTGGGCCGCGTAGTCCGGGCCATAGACCTCGGCCACGATCGGCGAGAGCACCGGCGGGCCGGGCGGCACCTCGACCACTTTCACCGAGGCGCCGTGGGCGTGGCCGATAGCCGCCAGCTCCGGACGCAGGGCGACGGCGATGTCGTGGCTCTTGCGGCTGCGCTCGCGGCGGTCGACCAGGTTCACCTGCAGGTCGCCCACGTTGGCGCCGGCGCGCAGGTCGTACTGGCGCACCAGGCCGTTGAAGTTGATCGGCGCGGCGGTGCCGGCGTAGGCCTGCCAGTCGCGCACCTCGGGCACCTGCTCCAGCGCCGCGGTCAGCTCCGTCAGCAGCGCGGCGGTGTCTTCCAGCGTGCGGCCTTCGGGCAGGTCCACCACCACCTGCAGCTCGGACTTGTTGTCGAACGGCAGCATCTTCAGCACCACCAGCTGGAACACCGCCAGGCTCGCCGCCAGCAGCACCAGGCCGGCGGTGCCGGCAAACAGCAGGCCGCGCCGGCGCCCGCCCCGGGCGGGATCCAGGAACGGCGTCATCACCCGCTCGAACAGCGCGTGCAGGCGCGCGGCCATGCTGCCTGCGGCGTGGCTGTGTACCGTGTCCGCGCCGCTCGTGTCGCCGACACCGTAGGTCGGGGCTACGCCCCCGACGGCCCGCGCATCCTCCGATCCGGCGTGCACAGTATCGCCACCGTGACGCTTGAGCAGCTTCAGCGACAGCCACGGCGTCACCACCAGCGCGATCACCAGCGAGAGCAGCATGCCGACCGAGGCGTTGACCGGGATCGGCCGCATGTACGGACCCATCAGCCCGCTGACGAAGGCCATTGGCATCAGCGCCGCGATCACGGTGAAGGTGGCGAGGATGGTCGGCCCGCCGACCTCGTCCACCGCCGGCGGGATCGCCTCGCGCAGCGTTTTCCCACTGCGCGTTCCATTGGAGCCGGCCATGTGGCGGTGGATGTTCTCGACCACCACGATCGCGTCATCGACCAGGATGCCGATGGCGAAGATCAGCGCGAACAGCGACACCCGGTTGAGGGTGAAGCCCATCGCCCAGGACGCGAACAGCGTGGTCGCCAGCGTCAGCACCACCGCGCTGCCGATCACCAGCGCCTCGCGCCGGCCGAGCGCGAACAGCACCAGCAGCACCACCGAGCCGGTGGCGAACACCAGCTTGCTGATCAGGGTGCGCGCCTTATCGTTGGCGGTCAGGCCGTAGTCGCGGGTGACGGTGACCTCCACGCCCTCCGGGATCACCTGGCCGTGCAGGGCCTCGATGCGCTCCAGCGCGGTGCGGGTGATGTCCACCGCGTTGCTGCCCGGCTTCTTGGCGATTGCCAGCGTCACCGCGGGCGCGACGCCGTCCTGCGGGCCGGCGCGCCCGGGCGGGGCGCCGTGCCAGACATAGCTTGAAGGCGCATCGGCCGCATCGCGCACCGTGGCCACGTCCTCCAGCCGCACCGGCTGCCCGCCGGCGATGCCCAGCACCAGGCCGGCGACGTCGTCGCGGTCGGCCAGGAAGCGGCCGGCGGTGACCGGCACCACGCCGTCTGCGCCCACGCGCTCGCCGGCCTGGCGGGCGAGGTTCGCCGCCTGCAGCGCGCCCGAAAGATCGCCCACGGTGAGCCCGTGGCTGGCCAGCCGCGCCGGGTCCAGGGTGACCATCACCGCGCGTTCGGGCGCACCGATGGTGAACACGTCGCGGGTGCCGGGGATGCGGCTGAGCTCGGTTTCCAGCGTGTGCGCCACTTCGGCCAGCTCGCGCGAGCCGAGGGCAGGCGCATCGGTCCACAGCGTCAGCGCCATCACCGGCACGTCGTCGATGCCCTTGGGCTTGACGATCGGCTGGCCGATGCCAAGGCCCGGCGGCATCCAGTCCTGGTGCGAGAACACCTTGTCGTACAGCCGCACCAGCGCCGGCTGGCGCTGCACACCCACCTCGTATTCCACCGTCACCACCGCGAGCCCGGGGCGGCTGACCGAGTAGGTGTGCTTGACCTCCTCGATCTCCGAGAGCACCTGCTCCAGCGGCGTGGCCACCATCTGCTCGACCTGGCGCGCGTCGGCGCCGGGGAAGGGCACGATGACGTTGGCCATGGTGACGTCGATCTGCGGCTCTTCCTCCTGCGGGGTGACCAGCACCGCGGCCACGCCCAGCAGCAGGCCGAGCAAGGCCAGGATCGGAGTCAGCGGGTTGGCCTGGAAGGTGGCGGCAATCCGCCCCGACAGGCCCAGCCGCTGGCCGGGGCTGCGGCGTTCGGCCATGTCAGCGGGCCTCCCGGCGGGCGGCCGCCAGCGCCTGGCGTGCGGCCACCGGGTCGGCGGCGACGGCTTCGCCAGGGGCAAGGCCGGCAATCACTTCCACGCTGTCGCCCGCGCGCTGGCCAAGACGGAGCTGGCGCAATGACAGGCGTCCGTCGACCAGCACGTATGCGGCGCTGATTTCGCCCCGCACCGCGATCGCCGATTCGGGAATGCGCGGCAGCGCGGGCCCGGCCGCGGCTTCGAACACGACCTTGGCCGTGGTGCCGGGCGCCGGGACAGGATCCAGCGCGGGCAGGTCCAGGCGGA
Organism: Candidatus Luteimonas excrementigallinarum; assembly: GCA_019115725.1. Taxonomy (GTDB): domain Bacteria; phylum Pseudomonadota; class Gammaproteobacteria; order Xanthomonadales; family Xanthomonadaceae; genus Luteimonas; species Luteimonas excrementigallinarum. Next base: position 6,652 of record DXCY01000281.1, on the reverse strand, counting down.
TCCGCACCGCGTGGCTGGCTGCATCCGCGGCGGGGAAGACGGTCACTCCGGCCGGATCGATCCCGCGCCCGTCGCCAAGGCGCACGCGGGCGGCCGGATAGGCGCGGATCGCTTCGGCGTCCGACTGCGGCACGCTGACTTCGATCCGCAGGGCGTCGGGCGCGTAGATCGTCATCAGCGGCTGGCCGACGCCGATGCTTTCGCCCGGTTCCACCAGGCGCGCGGCGACGACGCCTGCGTAAGGCGCCCGGACCTGCGTGTAATCGACCTGCTGGCCGACGCTGGCCAGCTGCGCGCGCGCGGCTTCGCGGGCGGCCACCGCGGCGTCGCGCCGGGCCTGCATCTGTTCAACCTGCGCGCGCGACACGTAGCGCTCGCCCGCCAGGGCCTGGTAGCGGCGGTAGTCGGACTCGGCCTCCGCGGCGGTGGCCTCAGCGGCCCGCAGCGCGGCGCGCGCGGCATCCACGCCCGCCTGCTGCTCGACCGCGCTCAGCCGCACCAGCAGCTCGCCCGCCTGCACGTGGTCGCCGACATCCCGCGGGACCTCGGCGACCCGGCCGGCGGTCTGGGCCGCCAGGGTGGCCTGCAGCACCGCCTCGACCACGCCGTCCCAGGCACGGCCGGAGCCGGCATCGCCGGCCTGGACGACGAACGTCTCCAGCCCTTCGACCGGAGCCGCGGCCGGGGCCCGGTCCGCGCCGCCGCAGGCGGCGAGCGCAGCGGCCAGCAGCAGCATGGAAAGGCGGGTGGAAGCGGTGCGCATCATGGCCGCGCCCTTACTTGAACGCGCAGCCGCTGGGCACGCCCAGCTTGCGGAACACCATGGCCGCCGGGCAGAAGCCGGTGAAGCTCGCCTGCAGCAGGTTCAGGCCGACGAAGGCCGTCAGCAGCAGCCACCAGGGCGAGAAGAAGTGCGCCAGCGCGAGACTGGCCAGGATCATGACGCCGGCGAAGGCGAAGATGGCGCGGTCGAGGTTCATGGTGGTCTCCAGGAAGTCATCCGGGCGACGTGCCCGGGGCATTAAATTAGCATTGACTTATATTAGCGTCAACTGATATGGTGCTCCTGTCCAGCCACCTCCGGACCCCGGAACCGGCTGCAGAAACAGGTGGAGTACGCATGCAAGACAGCCTGGACCCGTCCGGCTTCGATCTTCGGAAAATGCAGGCCCATTCCGGCGAGGCGGCGCGCCTGCTCAAGGCGCTGGCCAACGAGCGCCGGCTGCAGGTGCTGTTCCTGCTGGCCGGCCGCGAGCACTCGGTGGGCGAGCTCAACGAGCTGCTGGATGTCAGCCAGCCGGCGCTGTCCCAGCACCTGGCGGTACTGCGCGAGGAAGGCCTGGTCGCCACCCGCCGGGAAGCACAGACCATCCACTATTCGCTGGCCCCGGGGCCGGCCGCCGCGGTGATGGCCACCCTGTACGGGGCCTACTGCGAACGCCCGTCCGGCGGAAGCGGGAGCGCGGCGGCATGAGCGTCGGCGGGAACGCGGACGCGATCGCGCGCTGGGACCGGCGCTTCGCCACCCCGGACTACGTGTACGGAACCGCGCCCAATGCCTTCCTCGTGGCGCAGACCCACCGGCTGCGCCCCGGCATGAGGGCCCTGGCAGTGGCCGATGGTGAAGGTCGCAACGGCGTATGGCTGGCCGAACAGGGCCTGGACGTGCTGTCGGTGGACGCTTCCGGCGTGGCGCTGGAAAAAGCCACGGCGCTGGCCGCCGAACGCGGCGTCCGGCTGCAAGTGGAGCAGGCCGACCTGGGCGAATGGGAGTGGCCGACGGAGCGCTTCGACGTGGTCGTCGCGATCTTCATCCAGTTCGCCGGACCGGCCCTGCGCGACTCGATCTTCGCCGGCATGCAGCGCGCGCTGAAGCCCGGTGGCCTGCTGATGCTGCAGGGATATCACACCGGACAGCTGGCTTACGGCACCGGCGGCCCGCCGGTGGCCGAGCAGCTCTATACCGCCGGCCTGCTGCGCGACGCCTTCGCCGGGATGCGCGTCCTGCGCCTGGCCAGGCACGACAGCGTCATCAACGAAGGCGCCGGCCATTCCGGCATGTCCGCGCTGATCGACCTGGTGGCCGCCAAGCCGCGGCCCGTCACCCCATCATCCTGAGGAAAGCCCCATGTCCGCTATTGATTCCTATGCCGACCTGACCCGCAAGGTGTCGAAGAACCTGATTCCGCTGCGCGAGAACAACGCCGACGTGATGGAAGGCTTCGGCGCGCTGAGCCGGGCCGCCCTGGCCGCGGGCGCGCTGGACGGGAAGACCAAGGAGCTGATCGCGATGGCGATCGGCGTTGCCAGCCGCTGCGACGCATGCCTGGGTTTCCACGCCCGCGCGCTCGTCCGGCTGGGCGCCACGCCGGAGGAGTTCCGGGAAATGCTGGCGGTCGCCGTCTACATGGGCGGCGGGCCGTCGCTGATGTACGCGGCCAATGCGCTGGCGGCATTCGAGGAGTTCAGTGGCGGCCGCGACGATTCCGGCACGCCTTAATTCCCAGCTAATCCATGCCCGCTATTTTGATCGGTTTATCCGCAAAACAGCGCGGAAAACCCCATTGATTCAAATCAATACGACGTTCTGGATGCTGTTGATAATGCGGGTCGAAATGGAGAGGCAGGCCGATGAAAATCCTTGATGAAACGCGTCCGGCAGAGTCCGTGGGGCACTCCCCCAGCAAGCGTGGCTTCCTGCAGGGGCTGGTGGCCATGGCCACCACCTTCGGCGTCTCCACCGGCGCCAAGGCGGCGCTGCCGGGCGATTCGCTGTTCCAGCCCGCGCGCCGGCAGGGCATGGAAGGCAAGCGTTTCGGCATGTTGATCGACATGCGCAAGTGCATCGGCTGCCAGGCCTGCACCGTCAGCTGCTCGGTCGAGAACCTGCCGCCAGTCGGCCAGTTCCGCACCACGGTGCTGCAGTACGAGATCGACAAGGCCGACGGCAGCGCGCCGGCGATGGTCAGCCTGCCGCGCCTGTGCAACCACTGCGACAACCCGCCGTGCGTGCCGGTGTGCCCGGTGCAGGCCACGTTCCAGCGCAGCGACGGCATCGTGCTGGTGGACAACGAGCGCTGCGTGGGCTGCGGGTACTGCGTCCAGGCCTGTCCCTACGACGCGCGCTTCATCAACCGCGAAACCCAGACCGCCGACAAGTGCACGTTCTGCGAGCATCGGCTGGAAGCCGGGCTGCTGCCGGCCTGCGTGGAAAGCTGCGTGGGCGGGGCCCGTGTCATTGGCGACCTCAACGACCCGGACAGTGAGATCAGCAGCCGCATTGCCGCCAACAAGGACGACATCAAGGTGCTCAAGCCGGGCATGCAGACCGCACCCCATGTCTTCTACATCGGCTTGCCGGATGAATTCGTCGACGGCGTTGATGGCCAGGCCACCGTGCGCCTGGTCGCCGATCACCTGTAACCGGAGCGGGCCATGCATATCACTGAACTGTTGACCCCCGCCTACGAAGTAGCCTGGCTGCCCTGGGCGGTGCAGTACTTTTTCCTGGCCGGGGTGGCCACCGGCGCGGCGCTGCTGGCCGCGTGGTGCGTGTGGGGGCCTGAAGGCAGCCGCCGGCGCAGGCTGCTGCCCGCGGTGCTGTTCACCCTGGCTGTCACTGCCTTGGCCGCGCCGTTCTCGCTGCTGGCCGACCTGCACCAGCCGGCGCGTTTCTGGCACTTCTACGCGTACTTCACCCCGTGGTCGTGGATGTCGTTGGGCTCGCTGCTGATGCCGGCCTTCGTGGGCCTGTCCCTGGCCACGTGCGCGAGCTGGTGGCTGGGCAGGCTCAACTGGGCACGCTGGCTGGCGCCGCTGCTGGTGCTTTCGGCGCTTGGCGTTGTGGTGTACAGCGGCGGGGAAATGATGGTGGTGCGGGCCCGGCCGCTGTGGAACACGGTCTGGGTACCGGTCAACCTGACCCTGACCGGCTGGCTGGCTGCCGTGGGTGCAATCTTCATCCTCGAACGCTTCCTGCCTGCCGCGCTGCGGCCGGGTGCCGACGCCCTGCAGGCCCTGCGCCTGGCAGGCCTGGGGCTCGCCGCAGCGCTGGTGGCCGCGGCGCTGTCCTGGGCCGCGGTCGGACTCACCGCCGGCAGCGCATCCTTCAGCCAGGCCGTGCACCTGTTCAGCAGCTTCCCCACCTGGCGCACCACGATGGTCGGTTCGGCCATCGGCGGGGTGGCAGTGGTGGCGGCGCTGCTGGCAGGGCGCAGGCTGATGCAGCACAGGGGCTACACGCTGGCACTGGGCCTGGCACTGGCCGCGGCCGCCTGGATCTTCCGCTGGGCGCTGTTCATGGGAGTGCAGAGCGTGCCCAAGTACGGTGCCGGCCTCTACATCTACAGCATGCCGCTGGGTGGCGACGGGCTGATGGGCATGCTCGGCATTGCCGGCCTGTGCATCGCGCTGGTGGCGATGCTCGGCTGGGGGCTGGAGCTGTACCCGCCCCACACCGGCGTTGCGCCAGACCGTTCGGCTGCTGCCCCGGCAACCTCATCCCACGGCCTCCAGGAGCCATCCCATGGCTGACAGGAACAATCCTCCTCCCTCCGATGACGACGACAAGCAGGCGCCCGAACACGACCGTCGCCGCTTCCTGCTGCGCGGCGGTGCGATCGCCGGCGGACTGACCGCCTTTGCGGCCGGCTACGGCGGCACCGTTGCGCGCGGCGTGCAGGGGCTGGCTACTGGCAGCTCCGGCGAAGTGCCCAAAGATGCTCTGCGAGGAAAGTCGCTCACCCCCGAATTCCGCATCGATCCCGTCACTGGCGCGCTGAGCACCCAGCCCGGCCAGGTGGTCAGTCCTTCCAGTTGCCTGGGCTGCTGGACCCAGTGCGGCGTGCGTATCCGCGTGGACGTGGAAAACAACCAGATCATCCGCATTGCCGGTAACCCGTACCACCCGCTGGCCACGACCCGGCCCGCGCCCATGGAAACGCCGGTGCGCGAGGTCTACGCCATGCTCGGCGGAGACAACGGCCTGGAAGGCCGCGCCACCGCCTGCGCCCGCGGCTCGGCCATGCTGGAACACCAGAAGGCACCGCACCGCGTACTGGCGCCGCTCAAGCGCGTCGGGCCACGCGGCTCTGGACAGTGGGAGACCATTTCCCTGGAGCAGCTGGTCAAGGAGATCTGCGAAGGCGGCGACCTGTTCGGCGAAGGACATGTGGATGGCCTGGCTGCCATCCGCGATGTGGAAACGCTGATCGACCCGGACAATCCGGAGTACGGTCCGCGCTCCAACCAGCTGCTGATGACCGACTCGGCCAACGAGGGTCGCACGCCGCTGATCAACCGCTTTGCACGCCAGTCCTTCGGCACCGTGAACGTGTCCAACCACGGCTCCTATTGCGGACAGAGTTACCGCGTGGGCACGGGTGCAGCGCTGGGTGATCTGGTCGGAATGCCGCATGGCAAGCCGGACTGGAAAAACTCCCGCTTCGGGCTGTTCATCGGTACCTCGCCGGCGCAGTCGGGCAACCCGTTCCAGCGCACCGGGCGGGAGCTGGCCGAAGCGCGTTCGCGGCCGGAGAACGCCTACCGCTATGTGGTCGTCTCGCCGATGCTGCCCACCTCTTCCAACCACGCTTCGGGCGACAACAGCCGCTGGCTGCCGGTCAAGCCCGCGTCCGATCTCGCCCTGGCGATGGGGCTGATCCGCTGGATCATCGACAACGAACGCTACGACACGGGCTTTCTCACCCAGCCAGGTCCAGCTGCCATGCAGGCCGCCGGCGAGGCGGCGTGGAGCAACGCCACCCATCTGCTGGTCAACGACCCGGATCACCCGCGCTACGGCCAGTTCCTGCGCGGCGTCGACATCGGCCTGCCCGCGCCGGCTCCGGCCGATGACGGCACCCCGACCGATGACGTCTACGTGGTGCAGGCGGCCGATGGTTCGCTGGTGGCCCACACCCTGGCCGCGCCCGCCGAGCTGCTGGTCGAACGCGAACTCGACCTGCCAGGCGCCGACGGCCAAGCCCCGACCCCCGTGGCGGTGTGCAGCGCGTTTGCCAAGCTGCGCGCCGAATCCCATCGCAAGAGCCTGGCCGAATACTCCGACCTGTGCGGAGTGCCGGTGAACGAGATCGAGGCGCTGGCCCACGAGTTCACCAGCCATGGCAAAAAGGCCGTGGCCAATTCGCACGGCGGCACCATGAATGGCTCGGGCTTCTACACCGCCTATGCCATCGCCATGCTCAACAACCTGGTCGGCAACCTCAACGTCAAGGGCGGCTGGGTGATGGACGCCGGCCCGTTCGGCCCGTTTGGTCCCGGCCCGCGCTACAACTTCGCCCAGTTCGAAGGCTCGGTGAAGGCCAGTGGCGTGGCCCTGTCGCGCAACCGCTTCCCGTACGAGCGCACCAGCGAGTTCAAGCGCAAGCAGGAGGCCGGGCAGAACCCGTACCCCGCACAGGCGCCCTGGTATCCCGCTGTCGGAGGCATCTCCAGCGAGATGCTTGCTTCCGGGCTGGCCGGCTATCCGTATCCGGTCAAGGCGTGGATCAACCACATGAGCAACCCGATCTACTCCATGTGCGGGTTCGAGAATGCGCTGGCGGACAAGCTCAAGGACCCAAAGCGGCTGCCGCTGTTCGTCTCGGTGGATCCCTTCATCAACGAAACCTCCGCCCTGGCCGACTACATC
>DXCY01000280.1 GCA_019115725.1 Candidatus Luteimonas excrementigallinarum | reverse complement strand
CGGGTGAAGGCCACCGGTGCGTTCCAGTCGCCGAACAGCGCGTCCACCTGGGCCTGCGTTGCCTCGGCGTCGACATCGCCGACGATCGCGATGCTGGCACCCGCGGTGCCGTAGAAGTCGCGGTGGAACGCACGGATGTCCTCGAGCTCCAGCGCCTGCATCGCCTCGATCTGCTGCTCGAACGACAGCGCCGCGTACGGATGCCCCTCGGGCCAGCGGTCGAAGTAGCGGCTCATGGCCGCGGATGCGACCGCCTGCGGCTCGGTCATGGAGTTGCGCACGCTGGTCAGCATCTGTGCGCGCAGCTGTTCGAACTCCGATTCCGGGAACGTGGGCTGGCGCAGGATCGTGGCCGCCAGTTCCAGCAGCTCAGCCAGGTTGTCGCGATCGGTGGTCGCGGTCAGCGAAACACTGGTGCCACCGCCGCCCACGTTGAGGGTCGACTTGAGCGCCGTGAGCCGGCGCGAGATCGCCGCGCGGTCCAGCCCCTCCGTGCCGCGCATCAGCATGCCCGGCACCAGCCAGCCGTGCACCGCGCGCCCGGTGAGCGCTTCCTCGTTGCCGATACGCATGTCGATGCGCACCTGCACCGATTCGCCGCGGGTGGATTTGGCCAGCACGGCCAGCTCCGCGTCGTTGTCCAGGGTGGTGGTGCCGGTGCGGGCGTCGATATTGGCCGGCGAGGGGTCAAAGGCCTCGCCCGCGGCCATCGCCTCGCGGCCCTGGTAGTCCTCCAGCAGCGTGGCCGCGTCGGGCGCCGCCGGGATCTCGACCCGCTCCGGCGCACTCGTCGGGATGAACCGGCCGGCGGTCCGGTTGTTGCGCTGCAGATAGGCCTGGGCCACCCGGTTCACATCATCGGCGGTGACCTGTTCGATGCGGTCGCGGCTGAGCAGCAGCAGGCGCCAGTCGCCCTGGGCGATCGCCTCCGACAGGGCCACGCCAATCGCGTTCGGATCGCGCATCGCCATCTCCAGGCCGGTGAGGATGCGCTGACGCGCTTCCTCCACCTCTTCTTCGGTGAACGGTTCGGCGGCCGATTCCTCCACCAGCGCGATCATGTCGCCCTGCAGTTCGTCCATGTCGGTGTTTTCGGCGGCCGCGGCCAGGAAGATCATCAGCCCGGGCTGGTCCATGGACAGTTCCATGCTCTGCACGCCGACCGCCTTGCCGCTTTCCACCAGCGCCCGGTGCATGCGCCCGGTCGGAGTGTGCGCCAGCACCTGGCCGAGCACCGCAATGGCGGCGCTGTCCGGATGGCGCCCGGCGGGGATGTGGTAGGACAGGCCCAGGAACGGAACCTCGCCCACCCGGCGCAGGGTGACCGAACGCTCGCCGTCCTGCGGCGGCTCGGTGGTGTAGTTGGCCGGCAGGGCGCGCTGCGGGCGCGGGATCGCGCCAAAGCTCGCGGCCACCGCCTCAAGGGTGGCCTCGGGGTCGAAGTCGCCAGCCACCACCAGCACCGCGTTGTCCGGCTGGTACCAGGTCCGGTAGAAGGCCTGCAGCCGTTCGATTGGCACGTTCTCCACGTCCGAGCGTGCGCCGATGGTGGAGTTGGCGTAGTTGTGCCAGAGGTAGGCGGTGGAGAACATCCGCGCCAGCATCACGCCGCCCGGGCTGTTCTCGCCCATCTCCATCTCGTTGCGGACCACGGTCATTTCGCTGTCCAGGTCCTCGCGCGAGATGTGCGAGTTGACCATGCGGTCGGCTTCCATCTGCAGCAGCCATTCCAGCGTGTCCGGGCTGGTGGCGAAGCTGGCGAAGTAGTTGGTGCGGTCCAGCCAGGTGGTGCCGTTGAAGCGGATGCCGCGCTGGCGCATCTCGCCGGGAATGTCCGCATGGGCGGGCGTGCCCTTGAACACCAGGTGCTCAAGCAGGTGCGCCATGCCGGTCTCGCCATAGTTCTCATGGCGCGAGCCGACCAGATAGGTCACGTTGACCGTGGTGACCGGCTTGCTGGAATCGGGAAACAGCACCACGCGCATGCCGTTGTCCAGCGCGTATTCGCTGATGCCTTCGGCGCTGAGGACCGGTTCGGACGGCACCTGCTGGCGGGCGGCCACGGGCGCTGCCAGCAGCAGTGCCAGGACCAGCACGGTGAGCGCGGCGGGCAGGCGCCGCGGATCCAGCCAACGTGTCGACATGATTTCCCCTTCCCTGTGATGAACGGCGAAAATAGCAAAAATGCCCGGGCCGATCCGGCGCGGGAGGCAGCAGGCGGTGCATGGGATGGATCAGGAAGCGGCTGGAATCGGGGCAGCGGAGCCGGGCCACGCGGGGCCGGAGGGCATCGTGGTCCTGCATGCAGATGCGTTTCTGGCAGTGGTCGACAAGCCGGCCGGATTGACCGTGCATGACAGCCGCCTGGCCCGCGGCGAGAAGGATTTCCTGGTCAACCGCCTGCGTGCGCAGCTGGGAAAACCGGTGTATCCGGCCCATCGCCTGGACCGGGCCACCAGCGGCTGCCTGCTGCTGGCATTTGACCGTGCCACCGCGGCGGCGCTGGGCGAGCAGCTGATGTCACGCACCGTGGACAAGGAGTACCTGGCGGTGTGCCGCGGCTGGCCGGAGCCTGCGTTCACTGTGGACCATCCGCTGGATGGCGGGCCGGGGAAGCCGCTGAAGAAGCCGGCCATCACCCGTTTCGAGCGTCTGGCCAGCGCCGAGCTGGCGCTGCCGTCGGCGGGATTTCCCACCTCGCGCTATGCGCTGCTGCGGGCCAGGCCGGAGACCGGGCGCTTCCGCCAGATCCGGCGCCACCTCAAGCACGCCTCGCACCATCTGATCGGTGACACCAGCCATGGCGACGGCCGCCACAACCGGCATTTCCGCATGATGGGCATCCACCGCATGCTGCTGCACGCCAGCGCGCTGGCTTTCGATCATCCGCAGGACGGGCGCCGGTTGCGGGTGGAGGCGCCGGTGGATGCGGAGTTCCAGCGCGCCCTGGCGCTGTTCCCGCAGGCGGTGGACGGCGCGTAGGCCGCCCGCCCGCTCACGCCGCGGCGGGCTGTGTTACAGCGTGCTGCCTTACTGCCCGCCGACCTCTGCGGCCAGGTCCTGCTCCAGCTCCGCCAGCACCGGCATCAGCATCTGCTGCACGGCCTGCATGGTGTTCTGCATCAGCTGGGGCATCTTGTCGAGCAGGTTCTGGCCGGCCTGGCTTTCATAGAACGAGATCATCGCGTCCATGTCCTCGCCGGTGAAGGTGGCCATGTAGATGTCGCGATACACCGGCTCCAGCTTCTCCCACGCCAGCGCCTGGGCGATGGTGGCGTTGCCGCGGGCCACGATGCGTTCGATGCGCTCACGCTCGGCGGCGTCGAGCTGCTGGCCGGCAGTGGCCTGGGCCACCATCTGCTGCTGCGAGGCCTGCACCTGCGGCAGGATCGCCTCCAGCGTCTGCTGGGCGCGCATGACTTCCAGCAAACGGCCAACCTGTTCCTGGGTGGGCTGCTGGGCAAAGGCGGACGGGGCCAGGAGCAGCAGCAGGGCGAGCGAAAGCGTACGCAGATACAGAGTCATGGGTGGTCTCCCCGGAAAGAGCGCCCATCCTCCCGCGGGCCGGATTCCGATGCAACAAGGGGTTTGTGGGGGCCTGCAGGAGGCGGACGCGGGGGCGCGTGCGGGCGGCGGCGATAGAATCGGGACCAGGAGGGTTGCCATGGCGGTGCCGCAAATCCCGGAAGACGAAATCAGCGAGCGCTTCATCCGCGCCTCGGGGCCGGGTGGGCAGAACGTCAACAAGGTGGCCACGGCGGTGGAGCTGCGCTTCGATATTGCCGCGTCGCCCTCGCTGTCCGATGCGGTGCGCGAGCGGCTGCTTGCCCGCCGCGACCGCCGGGTGACGGCCGAGGGAGTGCTGGTAATCAACGCCCAGCGCTACCGCACCCAGGAGCGCAATCGCGAGGATGCGCGCCAGCGACTGCAGGATTTCATTGCCCAGGGCGCGCAGCCGCCCAAGCCGCGGATCGCCACCCGGCCCACCCGGGGTTCAAAGGAGCGCCGCTTGCAGGGCAAGCGCGAGCGTGGCCAGATCAAGCGGGGCCGTTCGGCCAGGGATTGGGAGTAGGGGCATGGGGGAAGCGGACGTGGACCAGGCCAAGGCGGAGCGGAACGAAGACGGCAAACACCGGCCGCCGCTGCTGCCTGAGATGCCGCCCAGCGTGCCGCGGGTGCCGCCCAGCCGGTTCGCGCGCTGGTTCGGGCGCACCGTGCTGCGCCTTGGCGGCTGGCGCGTGGTGGGGCCGGTGCCGGACCTGCCGCGGGCGGTGCTGATCGCCGCGCCGCATTCGTCCAACTGGGACGGGCTGTGGGGGTTCGCAGCCAAGCTCGCGCTGGGCCTGCGCATCACGGTGCTGGGCAAGCACCAGCTGTTCTGGTGGCCGCTGTCGCTGGTGCTGCGCCGGCTGGGTGTGATCCCGGTTGATCGCGCTGCGCCGCAGGGCACGGTGGGCCAGGCCGCGCAGATGATCGTGCGCGCCGACCAGCTGTGGTTTGCGCTGGCCCCGGAGGGCACGCGCAAGCGGGTCGAACATTGGAAAACCGGTTTCTGGAAGATCGCCGACGCCACCCGGGTGCCGATCGTGCCGGCCTACTTCCACTACCCGGACAGGATCATCGGCATCGGCGAGCCGTTTCACACCACCGGCGATGCGGAAGCGGATATCGCCCGTATCCGCGCCTGGTACCGGCCCTGGCAGGGCCGCAACCGGGGGACGGAATAAGGTGGCCCGGGCCCGGGCCCGGGGGCTGGCGGCATGAACGCCCGGCGCCTGGCGGGGATCCTGCTGACGGTATTGGCGGGCGTGGTGGTGCTGGGCGTGCCGCTGTGGCGGGCGGGCAACGGTGCGGGTGGTGCCCCGGAGCAGGGCGCACCGCCGTTGGCGGATCAAGGCGACGGGGAAAAAGCGGCGTCGCGGCGTGGTGCTGCCAGCGCGCCCTTCCGGCCGGAAAGCCTCGCGCCGTTGCCAGCGCTGGATACCCCGCTGCGGCAGGTGGTGGGCGAGCTGGAGCGCCGCGCCGCCGCGGGTGATTCTTCCGCGGCGTGCCGGCTGGCGGCCGAGTTCGAGCGGTGCGAGCAGCTGCGCTTCAAGCTGGGCGCGATGCAGGCGGCACGCGGGGAAATGCGCGCGATGGTGGAGCGCGAGCCCTTGGGGGCCCAGGCCAGGGACGCGTTCGCCGGGCGCATGGAGGAGTACGACCGGATGCTGGCGGGTGCGGCCGACGAGTTCGCCCACTGTGACGGGATGGCCCGCACCGGCGGGGCGCAGCGGGCCCGCCACTGGCGCAACGCCGCGCTGGCCGGCCATCCGGTGGCGCTGCGCCACTATGCAATCGGCAATGCCTTCCGCTTCAACGACCTGCTGGACGCCGTGCCCGAGCTGGCGATCTATCGGCAGGAGGCGGAAGCGATGGCCCGCCGGGCCGCCACCGGGGGCGATCTGGCCATGCTGCATGCGCTGGCCATGGCCTATCTGCCGGTCGAAGACAGCGGGCCGGACCTGACCCGGATGGGGCATCGGACCTTCCTGGCACAGACGGTGGCGCCGGATGCGGAACAGGCCCTGGCCCTGCTGTTTGCCCTTGAGCGCCATCCGGTGATGCGCGGTCTGCCGGTGGATCATCCGGTGCGCGAGGCCTCGGATCGCGAGCGCGAGCGTCTGGTGGGCCGGCTGGGGCCAGCGGCGATCGGTGCGGCCAGCGCCGCGGCCGATGCCTGGACGCGCACCTGGAGCCCCACCCGGGAGGATCCGGCAGCGATGGGGATCCTCGTCGGCGGCGCGCTGCGGGATGTGCGCCGGGAGCAGTGCGGACCGGTATTGATGGATCAGGGAGGAGCAGACGGATGAGCACAGGGATGAGCACAGGAAACGGCGTGGCATGGCGTGGAAACGTAATGCGCCGCTGGCGGCGCCTGCTGCTGGCGGTCGGCCTGGTTCTGGGAAGCGGCCTGCTCCCGGGAGCAGGTGTGCTGGCCGCTGAGGGCGCGGTGGCCGACGCGGCCGCGAGGATTGTCGCGGAAGCAGGCGATCACCGGATCGTGGTGATCGGCGAGATGCACGGCACCCGAGAAGCCCCCGCCGTGGCGGCGGCCTTGGCCCGGCACTACGCCGGCGAGGGCCCGGTACTGGTGGCGCTGGAGGTATGGCGCACTGAACACGGCGCGCTTTCGGCCTATCTGCGCTCGGACGGCAGTGTGGCCGCTCGGGCGCGCATGCGTGCCGGCCCCTTCTGGGACGCGCCGCCGGAGCGCAACGACGGTCGCCGCACCGAGGACGCGCTGGATCTGGTGGAAGCGGTCCGGCAGCTGCGCGTCGCAGGACACGACGTGGCGGTGATGCCGTTCGATATCGGTCCAGATGATTACACCAATTCCGCCGCCCGGGACCGTGACATGGCTTTCGTGCTGCGCAGCGCCTATGAAGCACTTCCGCGCGGCCGCCTGCTGGTGCTGACCGGCAACGTGCATGCCATGCGGTGGCCGCCATCCGGGATTGACGACGGCGTCTATCGCACCGCCACGCAGCTGCTGGAGGACCTGGAGCCGTTCTCGGTCCATCTTGCCGCGTCCTCGGGTGGGTTCTGGGCCTGCTCGATGGGAACGTGTGGCGTGCGGCAGTTGAATGTGCCAATGAAGACGGGTGCCTTCGGCGACCAGTTCCACTTCGTGTACGCGATGCCTGAATTCACCGTCGCCCGGCTGATTGGCGAGGAAGTGGAGCCGGATGCGCCCTAGCGCTCCGAGTGGCCGCCGCCCCGGGCGTCGCCGCGCTCGAACAGCCCGGGCTGCACCAGTTCCACGAAGGCGCGCGCCGGCGGCGGCAGCATCCTGCCCTTGCGCATGATCACCCCGTAGCTGCGGGCCGGGAACAGGCCGCCCAGCGGGAGGATGGCCAGGCGCTCGGCATCGTTCTCGTTCAGGCACACCGAGGACACGATGCTGATCCCCATGCCCATGGCCACGTACTGCTTGATCACCTCCCAGCCGTCCACCTCCAGGGCCACGTGATACGGCACGCGATTGCGCTGGAATACCTGGTCCACCAGGCGCAGGGTGACCTGGCGGCGCGGGGGCAGGATGAGCTCATGGGCGGCGATATCGGCCAGCTCCAGCGTGCGGCGGCTGGCCAGCGGATGGCCGGGCGGGGCGATGAGCATGTGTTCGAAGCGGTAGGCCGGCGCGTAGTCGATGTCGGCGGGCACATCGACCATGGAGCCGAAGGTCAGGTCGACCGTGTTGTCGCGCACCAGGTCGGCGCCGTCGGCGGTGATCGCGCTGTGCAGCACCACGCGCACGTCGGGATGTGCGGCGCGGAAAGCGGCAATCAGCTTCGGCAGCAGGTACAGGGTGGTGGTGCTGTTGGCGGCGATGTTGAGTTCGCCCGCGTCCAGGCCCCGTACCCGACGGTGGAAGGCCTCGGGCAGGGCGTCGATGCCCTCCACCAGCGGCGCGGCCAGCTCGTACAGCACCTCGCCCTCGCGGGTGGGCAGCATCCGCCGGCCGCTGCGCTCAAGCAGGGCCATGCCCAGGTCGCGTTCCAATGCCTGCAGCTGCTGGGTTACCGCAGGCTGGCTGACGAACAGCGCCTCGGCCGCGCGTGACACTGATCCCAGCCTGGCGGTCTGGCAGAACGCGCGCAGCGGCTTGAGACGGTCGCCCTTGTAGGCCATTGGCGGCGTAGTGGCGCGGCTTCTGGGCATGTGTCCGGCCTCGTATAAGAGTTGCTGATGATAGGCATTGAAAAAAATGCTTTGTCAAATAATGCGGGTCGGGGGAGGGTGTTTCGCACCGCAACAAACCAGGAATCGCCCCATGTCCGCCGTTCTCAAGGAAGTGCCCTCCCTCCCCCGCAGTCCCGCATCCCAGCCGGCGCCCCTGTTCCTGCGCGATGCGCCGACGGATGTGTTCCCGGCGCATGCGCGGGCGCTCCTCGTCGACCTGCACCGGCGGTTTGACGGCCAGCGCCACGCCCTGTTGGCCGCCCGGCGCGTGCGCCAGGCGCGCTTCGACGCCGGCGGGCTGCCGGATTTCCGCGAAGACACCCGCGCCATCCGCGAGCGCGAGTGGCGGGTGGCGCCGCTGCCGGAGGCGCTGCGCGACCGGCGGGTGGAGATCACCGGGCCGGTCGACCCGAAGATGGTGATCAACGCGCTCAACTCCGGCGCCAGCTGCTACATGGCCGACTTCGAGGACTCCACCGCGCCGACCTGGGAGAACCTGATCACCGGCCAGCGCGCGCTGCGCGAGGCGGTGCGCGGCACGCTCGCCTTCGACGGCGGCGGCAAGCAGTACCGGCTGCGCCCGTCCGATGAGCAGGCGGTGCTGCTGGTGCGCCCGCGCGGCTGGCACCTGGACGAAAAGCATGCGCTGGTGGGAGGGGAGCGCATGTCGGCGTCGCTGTTCGACGCCGGGCTGTTTGCTTTCCACAACGCGGACGTGCTCGCCGCGAAGGACCGCGGACCCTATTTCTACCTGCCCAAGCTGGAGTCGATGGAGGAGGCCCGCCTGTGGGACGACGCGCTGGCGCACATGGAGCAGGCGCTGGGCCTGCCCGCCGGGCAGATCAAGGTCACGGTGCTGATCGAGACACTGCCGGCGGTGTTCGAGATGGACGAGATCCTGCACGCGCTACGCGGGCGCATCGCCGGGCTCAACTGCGGACGCTGGGACTACATCTTTTCCTACATCAAGACCTTCCGCCGCCATCCGGCGCGGGTGCTGCCCGAGCGCGGCCAGGTGACCATGACCCAGCCGTTCCTGAAGGCCTATTCGGAGCTGCTGATCCAGACCTGCCACCGCCGCGGCGCCCACGCGATGGGCGGAATGGCGGCGCAGATTCCGGTCAGCGGCGACCCGGAAGCCAACGCCCGCGCGCTGGCGCGGGTGCGCGCCGACAAGCTGCGCGAGGTGACCGCCGGCCACGACGGCACCTGGGTGGCGCACCCGGCATTGATCCCGGTGGCACGTGAGGTGTTCGACGAGCGCATGCCGATCGCCCACCAGCAGCACGTGCGGCGCGAGGACGTGCTGGTGATCCGCGACGACCTGATCGCGCCTTCGCTGGGCACGATCACCCGCGCCGGCTTCGAGAACAACGTCGAGGTCTGCGCGCGCTACCTGGCCGCCTGGCTCGACGGCAGCGGCTGCGTGCCGATCCACTGGCTGATGGAGGACGCGGCCACCGCCGAGATCGCACGCGCGCAGCTGTGGCAGTGGCTGCATCATTCTGATCCGTTCGGCCAAGCGCCTCACGGGGCGGACGGCGGCCGCGAGCCGCTGCAGCTCGACGACGGCACCGCAATCGACTGGGTGCTGTTCGACGCCGCCCTGCTCAATGTTGCCTCGCGCCTGTGCGACCCCGCGCTGCCCGGCGCCGGCCGTATGCGCGAGGCCCTGGCGATGCTCGAAGAGCTCACCCGCCGCGACACGCTTGAAGACTTCCTCACCCTTCCCGCCTACGAGCGACTCTGAGCCCCCCTTCCCACGCCGTCATGCCCGCCGCACAGGCGGGCATCCAGTGACTTTGCCCTGATCCCGGAGCCTGAAATGACCATCCGTCAGCAGCAGATCGATGCCCTCAACCGTGACTGGACCACCAACCCGCGCTGGAACGGCGTCGAGCGCCCATATTCCGCCGCCGACGTGGTCCGCCTGCGCGGCAGCGTCCGCCCTGAGCACACCCTCGCCCGGCGCGGTGCCGAGCGCCTGTGGGAGCTGGTGAACGGTGACGCGAAGAAGGGCTACGTCAACGCCTTCGGCGCCATCAGCGGCGGCCAGGCGATGCAGCAGGCCAAGGCCGGGCTGGAGGCGGTTTACTTGTCCGGCTGGCAGGTCGCCGCCGACGGCAACACGTCCGAGACCATGTACCCGGACCAGTCGCTGTACGCCTACGACTCGGTGCCGGCGATGGTCCGCCGGATCAACAACACCTTCCAGCGCGCCGATGAAATCCAGTGGAAGGCGATCTGCGACGGCAAGCTGGCCGACAGGGACGCGATCGATTTCTTCCTGCCGATCGTGGCCGACGCCGAGGCCGGCTTCGGCGGTGTGCTCAACGGCTTCGAGCTGATGAAGAACATGATCGCGGCGGGCGCGGCCGGCGTGCACTTCGAGGACCAGCTGGCCGCGGTGAAGAAGTGCGGCCACATGGGCGGCAAGGTGCTGGTGCCGACCTCCGAAGCCGTGCAGAAACTGGTGGCCGCGCGCCTGGCCGCCGACGTCGCCGGGGTACCGACCATCGTGCTGGCGCGCACTGACGCCGAGGCCGCTACGCTCATCACCTCCGACCACGACGCCAATGACTCGCCGTTCATCACCGGTGAGCGCACCGCCGAGGGATTCTTCAAGGTCCGCAACGGCCTGGAGCAGTCGATCAGCCGCGGCGTCGCCTACGCGCCCTACGCCGACCTGGTGTGGTGCGAGACCGGCACTCCCGACATCGGCTTTGCCCGCGAGTTCGCCCAGGCCGTGCATGCGAAGCATCCCGGCAAGCTGCTGGCCTACAACTGCTCGCCCAGCTTCAACTGGAAGGCCAACCTGGACGACCGCCGGATCGCCAGCTTCCAGGACGACCTGGCCGCGCTCGGCTACCGCTTCCAGTTCATCACCCTGGCCGGGATCCACATCAACTGGTTCAACTCGTTCAAGTTCGCCCACGATTACGCGCGTGGCGAGGGCATGCGCCATTACGTGGAGCAGGTGCAGGAGCCGGAGTTCGCGGCCCGCGAACAGGGCTACACCTTCGTGTCGCACCAGCAGGAGGTGGGCGCCGGCTATTTCGACGACGTCACCACGGTGATCCAGGGTGGCGCGTCGAGCGTCACCGCGCTCACGGGTTCGACCGAGGAAGCCCAGTTCCAGCCGCGCCGCCGCGCCGCGGCCTGATTGCTGTCGTGCCGGCGACCCGGGCGTTCGCCGGCGCGTTCGCGGGGCGCCGGGAACGTCGGGGGCGTAGCCCCGACCTA
>DXCY01000279.1 GCA_019115725.1 Candidatus Luteimonas excrementigallinarum | reverse complement strand
CACCGCCTGGATCAGCGAGGCCACCAGGGCCAGCAGCATGGCGATCTGGCCAAGTTCAGGCAGCATCGGGCGTGCCTCCGTTGCCGTGGGCGGGGAAGGTGCAGCGGAGCTGGATCACTGGCGGATGGCCTCGTCGGCGGGCGTTTCCACCCCGTACTTTTCGTGGGCCAGGCCCATCTTGTCCGCCACTTCCTGGGGCACGTAGGTCTCGTCGTGACGGGCCAGGACCTGCTCGGCCACGAAGGTGTCACCCTGCATCTGACCGGTGGCGATTACCGCCTGGTCCTCGCGGAACAGGTCCGGCAGGATCCCGCTGTAGACCACGGGCAGCAGGGCATCGCCGTCGGTGACCATGAAATGGGCATCGATCGAGCCTGAGGCGCGGTTGAAAGAGCCGGCGGCCACCATGCCGCCGAGGCGGAAGCGGGCCTGGCCGGAGGCCACGGCCTCACCGGCCCGGCCGTCCAGCACTTCGGCAGGGGTATAGAGATAGGCCACGTTGCGCTGCAGGGCCATGGCCACCAGGGCGGTTGCCACGGCGGCGGCGGCCACCAGGGCCAGTACGAACCACAGGCGGCGGCGTCGGATCGGGTTCATTGTGGATCGGTCTCCATTTTTGCTGCGGCCTCGCGCCGGGCCGCCAGCAGGCGGGCCGCGCGCAGGAACTGCCGCGTGCGGATGCGCGGGGCCACGAAGTCCCACAGCAGCACCGCGGTGAATACCAGGTAGGCGGCGAGCACGTAGCCGGCGTAGGTCATGTCAGCCATGCTCCATTGTCCCAGCCCGGGCCGCGGCCCGTATTGATCGTGGTCATGCGGCCTCCTTGCGCGAGGTGCCATCAACGGCCAGCCGGCGGACCCAGTCCTTGCCGGCCTCGCGGTACAGGTTGTCGGCGCGTGCGCGTGCCAGCAGCGAGCCGAGGAACCAGAATTTTGTGCCGATCACCATCCACACCAGCGGCGGCATCATGCTCGGATCCATGCTGGATTCGCCGAACACGCGGATTGTCTGGCCCTGGTGCAGCGAGTTCCACCACACCACGGAATAGCGGATCACCGGCAGCAGGGCCACGCCCACGATCGCCAGCAGCGCTGCCACCCGGGCGGCGGCGCGGCGGTCGTCGATGGCGTGGTACAGCCCCATCACGCCCAGGTACATGAACAGCAGGATCAGCTGGGTGGTCAGGCGCGGGTCCCAGTCCCACCAGGTGCCCCACATCGGCTTGCCCCAGATGCTGCCGGTGGCCAGGGTGATGAACGTGAATGCGGCGCCGATCGGCGCGCAGGCCATGGCAAGGATTTCGCACAGCTTGATCCGCCAGATCAGAGCGACCGCGGCATAGAGCGCCATCAGTGCGTACACCAGCAGGCTCATCCACGCCGCCGGCACGTGGATGTACAGGATCCGGAAGCTGTCGCCCTGCTGGTAGTCCGGCGGCACCGAGAACAGCGCCAGGTACACGCCCACGCCCATGACCAGCAGGCCCAGCGCGTAGCACCACGGCGCCCAGCGGGCGGCGAAGCGGTCGAAGTAGGGGGGCGATCCGAGTTTGTGGAACCAGAGGAGGACGGGATTCATTCTTGGCTGCTACCGGCCGCATGTATCTGCGGCGAAGGATGTCGCTGATGGGGTGTCATGTCAGTTGAGTGCGATCCGGATCGCGGCGGCCGCGGTCACCGGGGCCAGCACCAGCGCCAGCACCAGGCCGGCGCCCAGCATCAGCAGGCCGCCCACCGGGTCCAGGCCCTGGGCGGCCAGGGCCACGCTGCCCGCGCCGAACACCAGCACCGGCACGTACAGCGGCAGCGCCAGCAGGGCCAACAGGATACCGGACCGGCGCATACCGACAGTTAAAGCAGCCACCACCGCGCCGATCAGGCTCAGCAGCGGCGTGCCCAGGGCCAGGCCGGCCAGCATGGCGGGCAGCTGGGCGCGCGGCAGCTGCAGCAGCTCGGCCAGCAGTGGCGCCGCCACCAGCAGCGGCAGGGCCGTGGTGGCCCAGTGCATCACCGTGCGCACCAGCACCAGCCAGGCCAGCGGCACCGGCGCCAGCATCCACTGTTCCAGTGAGCCGTCCTCGGCGTCGCCGCGAAACAGGGTGTCCAGCGCCAGCAGGCCCGACAGCAGTACCGCCACCCACAGCACCGCCGCGGCGACCCGTGCCAGCAGCTCGGCGTCACCGCCCAGCGCCAGTGAAAACAGCACCACCACCAGCACCGCGAACAGCGCCGGTTGCAGCGCATCGCCGCGGCGGCGCCAGAGCAGGCGCAGGTCGCGCACCGCCAGTGCCCTGGCGGTCTGCAGCAGGCCGGGCCGGGTCATGCAGCAGGTACCGGTTCAACCCGCCCGCCCAGCACCAGCTCGCGGGTGCGTACCGGCGGGGCGGCGTAGGCGCCGTGGGTGGTGACCAGGGCCGCGCCGCCATCGCGCAGGTGCGCCTGCACCAGGCGGTTGACCAGATCGATGCCGCCCAGGTCGAGGTTGGCGTAGGGCTCGTCCAGCAGCCACAGGGCTGCCGGAGACAGCCACAGCCGGGCCAGTGACAGGCGCTTCTTCTGTCCGGCCGAGAGCTGCCGGGCGGGGGTGTCCTCGTAGCCGGCCAGGCCGACCAGGGCCAGCGCCGTTTCCGAGGCCTGGCCGCGGCGGCGGCCGTGCAGGCCGCACAGGAAGTCAAGATTTTCCAGCACGCTCAGGTCGGCCTTCAGTCCGGGCAGATGGCCCAGGTACGCCATGATCCGCGCGCGCAGCTGCGGCCGGACCGGCTCGCCGTCAATCTCGATGGTGCCCTCGTCGGCCCGAAGCAGGCCGGCCAGTACCCGCAGCAGGGTGGTCTTGCCGGATCCGTTGCCACCGCGCACCAGCAGCGCTTCGCCGCCCTCGACT
>DXCY01000278.1 GCA_019115725.1 Candidatus Luteimonas excrementigallinarum | reverse complement strand
GGCGCGGAGCTGGAGGTGGGCTGGCTGACGGTGGTGGCCCTGGATGGCGATGATCCTTCGCTGCTCGCGGAATATTCGAACGCCTGCGGCATCGCGATGAACTACTGCCTGGCGGCTCCCGGCCAGGTGGTATTCACCGGTACCGACGACGCGCCGGACGAGCCGGATTACTGGACCGCGGGAGGTACTTCGTTCGCGGCCCCGCAGGTGTCCGGTGCCGCGGCGCTGGTGTGGGAGGCCTTCCCCTGGTTCAACAACGACCTGGTGCGCCAGACCATCCTCGGGACGGCAAAGGACATCGGTCCGGATGGCGTTGACGAAATTTTCGGCTATGGCCTGCTGGATGTGGGCAGGGCGGTGCAGGGGCCGGGCCGGTTCGACTGGGGCACGGTGACCGCCAGTTTCAACGGCCAGACTTCGGTGTGGGCCAACGATATCGGCGGCGCGGGCGGGCTGACCAAGCGCGGAAGCGGCACGCTGGAGCTGTCCGGCGACAACACCTATCGCGGCGCAACCCGGGTGGACGGCGGCACGTTGCATGTCAGCGGATCGGTGGCTGGTTCGGGCGTGACGGTGGGGGCCGATGGCACCCTCAGCGGTGGTGGCACGGTTTTCGGCAATGTCATCAACAACGGCACACTGCTGGTCAACCAGGGCGATATCGACGGTGCGGAACACTTCGAAATCACCGGCAATTACACCCACGCCGATGGCGCGACCCTGGCGATGGTGCTCGGGCATGGCCCGCTGGTAGTGCAGGGCGATGCCGACATTGGTGGAGGCAGCGTGCACGTGGCCGGCGTGCGCGATGGCTACGTGACCCGGGATCGTGAGCAGGTGCTGCAGGTGCACGGAGACATGAACGGGTATTTCCGTGACCTCACCTACGATGCCGACACCATGTTCCTGCAGGCGAACCTGTCCTATGACCTGCAGAACGTGTGGCTGGATATCGCCCGGCTGGACGTGCATGCGGCCGCGGCCAGGCTGGCCAACGCCACGGCGGCGTCGCTGTCATCGGCGCGGCGGGTTGAAAGCGCGTTCCGCGGGCTGGATGGCGGGCAGTCCGGCGAGGGCCCGGTGGCCGGGGGCCTGATCCGTTCCGCCGGCGAGTTCCAGCGGATCGCGGATGCTACGACCGCGCTGGCATCGCTGGCCAGCCTGTCGGGTGAGCTGCACGCGGTGGCGTCTTCCACCACGTTCGATGCGATCGACATGAACCGGCGCGCGCTGTCCTCGCAATTTGCCGCGGGGGCCAACCTGCTGGAGCGGCCGGCAGCCTGGTCGGCCCGGCTGGGCGGCAGTGGGCACGGCGGGTTTTCCGGCAGCGCGCAGGCGATGGACGGCTGGATGATCGGCCGTGACGTGCGGATGGGGAATGCCATTGCCGGCTTCGCCTTCGGCGAAACCACGGCTGACAGCCGCCGCGACGGCAGCCGTGACCGCAGCCGGGATCGCCAGGCCCAGAGCCTGGTCTATGCCGGTCTTGCCGGGGAGGCGACTTACGCCCTGGGCCAAGTGGGCTTCGGCCGCTTTGATCGCCAGCTGGAGCGACACCTGTTCACCGGGCAGCGCTCGATGGGCGTTTTCAGCAGCTATGCCGGTGACTTCATGACCGCCAGCCTGGAGGCGGGCTACCGGATCGGTGATGCCCATGCGCGGATCACGCCGTACCTGGGGGCCGAGTACACCCGCATCAGCAGCGATGGTTTCAACGAGCTGGGCGGCGAAGGGCTGGGCCTGCGGGCCGGTGACTGGACCTCCAGCCGCAGCCAGGCCGTGGCCGGCCTGCGCGGCGAGCGCGAGTGGCTTTCCGGACTGCGGCTGCAGGGCTATGCGGAATGGCAGCAGACCCTGTCCGCGCAGGGGCTGGCGCTGGAAGCCGGCTTCACCGGCATCGATGCCTGGTCACCACTGATGGGGTTGCAGCCGGCGCGTTCTGGCGGGCTGTTCGGGCTGGGGCTGGATGCGCCGGTGGGGCGCAGCGGGCTGGTGACGCTGGGCTTTGACCAGCGCTTTGGTCCGCGCGGCGATGCGCGGATGGTGTCGCTGCGTTACGCGCTGGGGTTCTGAGCGATCGGCGTCGGGGGCGTAGCCCCGACCTACGGATCCGCGTAGGTCGGGGCTACGCCCCCGGCGGTCAACTCTCGAACAGTTCGCGCCCGATCAGCATCCGGCGGATCTCGTTGGTGCCGGCGCCGATGGCATAGAGCTTGGCGTCGCGCAGGATCCGTCCAGTGGGGTATTCATTGATGTAACCGTTGCCGCCCAGCGACTGGATCGCCTCCAGCGCCACCTGCACCGCGGCTTCAGAGGCATGCAGCAGGCAGCTGGCGGCATCCACGCGTGAGTCGTGGCCGGCATCGAAATCGCGCGCCACCTGATAGGCGAAGGCGCGGCTGGACTGCAGCGCGGTGTACATGTCGGCGATCTTGGCCTGCATGATCCCGAAGCTGCCAATGGCCGCATCGAACTGCCTGCGCTCGCGCACGTAGGGCAGGGCGATATCCATTGCCGCCTGCATCAGGCCCAGCGGTCCGCCGGTGAGCACCAGACGTTCGGTGTTGAGCCCGCGCATGAGCACCTTGACGCCCTGGTTGACCTCGCCGAGCACGTTTTCCGGGGGGATCCGGCAGTCCTCGAACACCAGCTCGCAGGTGTTGGAGCCGCGCATGCCGAGCTTGTCGAGCTTCTGCGCGGTGGAGAAGCCGGGCATGCCTTTCTCGACGAGGAAGGCGGTCATGCAGCGGCTGCCTGCTTCCTTGCCGGCGGTGCGCATGTACACGATCAGCACGTCGGCCTCGGGGCCGTTGGTGATCCACATCTTGTTGCCGTTGGCGACCCACTCGCCGTCGCGGAGTTCGGCGCGGCAGCTCATCGAGCCGACCACGTCGGAGCCGGCGCCCGGCTCGCTCATCGCCAGCGCGCCCTTCCACTCGCCGCTGCACAGGCGGGGCAGGTACTTTTCGCGCTGCTCCGGGGTGCCGTTGGCGTACAGGTTGGACACACACAGGTTGGAATGGGCGCCGTAGCTGAGCCCGATCGAGCCCGAGGCGCGGGAGATTTCCTCCATGGCTACCAGGTGGGCGAGGTAGCCCATGTCGCTGCCGCCGTACTCGCCGGGGATGGTCAGCCCGAGCAGGCCCATCTCGCCCAGCTTGGGCCACAGCTCCTGCGGGAAGGCGTTGTCGCGATCCACCTGCTCCGCCAGCGGGGCAATCTCGGCCTCGGCAAAGCGGCGGACCGCATCGCGCAGTGCATCAATTTCTTCGCCCAGCGGAAACGCTCGCATATACGACCTCAAATCCATTGATGAAGCTGGAGCCCAGGCCGCTTCCGGTAAAGGGGTGCCGCGAAGCGGCCGGGCTCTGGAAGTTCTCAGCGGGGCCCGGAGTGGCAAGGTAACTCCGGGCCAGTCAGGCGACGCCCGGGATCAGCTTCCCTTGACGCGACCCTGGAAGCGCGGTGCGGCACGGCCCAGCGGCAGCTTCAGCTTGCCGATCAGCTCGATCCGCTCCTCGGCCATGCGGTCGGCGGCCTTGTAGGTCGGGATGCCGTCGCGCTCGGCGATCTCGTAGATGCGGGTCAGGTTGTGGTAGATCGTGCGCATCATCCGCATGGCGCGCTCGCGGTTGTAGCCCTCGATCTCCAGCGACACGTTCATCACGCCGCCGGCGTTGACCGCGTAGTCGGGCGCGTAGAGGATGCCGCGCTTGCCCACTTCATCGCCGATCGCGTCATTGGCCAGCTGGTTGTTGGCCGAGCCGCAGATGATCCTGGCCTTCAGGCGGGGCAGGGTCTCTTCGTTGACGGTGGCGCCCAGCGCGCACGGCGAGTACACGTCGGCGTCTACGTCGTAGATCTCGTCCGGGGCGACAGCTTCGGCGCCGTATTCGGACACGGCCTGGTCCAGCAGGCCCTGGTTGATGTCGGTGACGAAGATCTTCGCGCCGCGCTCCTTGAGCAGCTTCACGAATTCCATGCCCACGTGGCCCAGGCCCTGCACCGCGTAGCTGTAGTTGCCCACTTCCTCGTTGCCGAACTTGCGGTTCAGCGTGGCCAGCAGGCCCTGCAGGGTGCCGTAGGCGGTGAACGGCGACGGGTCGCCCGAGCCGCCGTGGACCTGGTGCACGCCGGTCACGTACTGGGTCTCGCGGAACACGAACTCCATGTCGTTGACGTCGATGCCCACGTCCTCGGCGGTGATGTAGCGGCCGCCCAGGGATTCAACGGCCTGGCCGAAGGCGCGGAACAGGGCCTCGGACTTGTCCTTGGCCGGGTCGCCGATGATCACGGCCTTGCCGCCACCGATATTCAGGCCGGCCACCGCGTTCTTGTAGGTCATGCCGCGCGACAGGCGCAGCACGTCGTTCAGCGCTTCGGCCTCGCTCTTGTACGGCCACATGCGCGTGCCGCCCAGGGCCGGGCCCAGCACGGTGTTGTGGATGGCGATGATGGCCTTCAGGCCGGCGTCCTTGTTGTGGCAGTAGACGATCTGCTCGTGGCCGGAAGTATCGAGTTGTTCGAAGATCATTGCTGGCTCCGTGACGGCCCGCGGCATGCGCGGCCCGGCGTGTGTGGTGGGTGGAATCTGAACGTACGCGCGGCGCCACAGGGGGCGCCGATAGGACCGGTATTCTACGCCTCCCGGGCTACAGCTGCGATTCAATCGGCAGCCAGCCGAGCACTCTGGCGATGCTGCGCTGCAGCAGCGTGGCGCCCGGTTCGGTGGTATGCACGGTGGGCGGATCGGTGTTGCCGTCCAGCCAGCGCAGGCGCTGTTTGCTGTCCAGAAACAGCCAGTAGCTCATCTCCGGGCTGGACAGCGTCAGGTACTCATCGCGCAGGGCGCCGGCCAGGCCGGGATCGTCGAACAGCACCCCCATTTCGGTGTTCAGGTTGATCGAGCGCGGGTCCATGTTGAACGAGCCCACGAAGCCGCGCCGGTCATCGACCAGGTAGGCCTTGGTATGCAGGCTCGCGCCGCTGCTGCCGAACAGGCTGGAGTCGGTGGTCACGTCGGCGCGGGTTTCGTACAGGTGCACGCCGGCCTTGAGCAGCAGCTCCCGGTATTTGCTGTAGCCGCTGTGTACGGCCAGCACGTCGTTGGCGACCAGGGAGTTGGTGATCACCCCCACGTGGGCATCGTAGCGGCGCACCGCGTTGGCCAGGGCCACCACGCCTTCATCGCCAGGGACGAAATAGGGCGAAATCAGCAGCGCCTTGTGTCGGGCCGCGGCCAGGTCTTCCAGGATCGCCCGGATCAGCCACTGCGAACGGTCCTGGCCCGGCCGCTTGTCCGGCGGGTCGGACAGCACCCGGATCCGGTCGGTCCAGTAGGGGCTGAGGTTGCGGGTGAAGTAACGGCGCACGTTGTCCGAGGTGTCCACCCGGTCCAGGAACCGGCGCGCCTGCGGGCTGCGGGTTTCCTCGCCGATCTGGGCCATCACCGCTTCCAGCGTGCTCCGGGATTTGCGGTTCAGGGCCGAGATCGGCACCACCTGTTCGCTGTTCCAGAAGGTGTCGAAGATGGCGCTGGCCTCTTCCACTACCGGGCCGAACAGGGCCACGTCCAGGTCGCGGAAGTTGGTGTCCTCGGCGGCGTCGAAGTACTCCACGCCCACGTTGCGCCCGCCCACCACGGCCACCCGGCCATCGGCGATCCACGCCTTGTTGTGCATGCGGTGGTTGATGCTCCAGCTGCGCTGGATCATCTCCAGCAGCCGGCCGATGCCATCGCGGTTGCGGAACGGGTTGTACACCCGGACCTCGATGTTCGGGTGCTCCACCATCGCCAGCAGGGCGCCGTCCTTGCCCTTGGTATTGATGTCGTCCAGCAGCATGCGCACGCGGACCCCGCGCTCGGCGGCTTCCCTCAGCTCGCCCAGCAGCAGGTGGCCGGCCAGGTCGTCCTGCCAGATGTAGTACATCAGGTCGAGGCTGCGGCCAGCGCGGCGGGTGGCGATGGCCCGGGCCGCGAAGGCATCGCGGCCGTCCACCAGCATCACCACGCCGCTCTGGCCGGGGCGCTGGGCCAGCAGCGGGGTGAGCTCCTGGTCCAGCAGGGTCTGGTCGGAATGCACCGGCAGCGCGTGGCTCGGCATGCCGGTGGCGCGCGGGGTGAGGTGATCGGCCAGCAGGATGCCGCTGAGCACCAGCGTGCCGAGGGAAAACAGACCCCAGCCCAGGATCCGCTTGATTCGCTTGGTCACTGCCATCGATGGACGCTATCGCCTGAGACGCCGCGATTGTAGGTTCATTGCCGCGCCCCCGGGAGCACGGCATTGCGCACCCGCGAAACGGGCCTATGCCTGCCGGTGGCGGGCGAGGGCCCAGGCAACGTGTTCGCGCACCAGCGGGTCGGCGCTGTCAGCGCGTGAACGCAGCGCGGCGAGGACCGCGGGCGTGGTGGGCGCGTTGCCCAATGCCACGGCGATATTGCGCAGCCAGCGGCGATGGCCGCTGCGGCGGATGGCCGAGCCTTCGGTGCGGCGCAG
The DNA here is from genome assembly GCA_019115725.1 of Candidatus Luteimonas excrementigallinarum. GTDB lineage: Bacteria > Pseudomonadota > Gammaproteobacteria > Xanthomonadales > Xanthomonadaceae > Luteimonas > Luteimonas excrementigallinarum. The sequence goes on along the minus strand of DXCY01000278.1, from coordinate 4,952 downwards.
GAACTCCTCTTCTTCCCAGGCAAACAGTTCGGCCAGGCTGGCGGTGTCCAGATTGTTGCGGGCGCGGAAGTCGGGCTCGTCGGTGCGTCGGGCGAACTTGTTCCAGGGGCAGACCAGCTGGCAGTCGTCACAGCCGAAAATGCGGTTGCCGATGGCCGGGCGCAGCTCTTCCGGAATCGCCCCTTCGTGTTCGATGGTGAGATAGGAGATGCAGCGCCGCGCATCCAGCCGGTTGGGCGCCACGATGGCATGGGTGGGACAGATATCGATACAGCGGGTGCAACTGCCGCAGTGCGCCGTGGCGGGTGCGTCGACCGGCAGCGGCAGGTCCAGGTAGATCTCGCCGAGGAAAAACCACGAGCCGCCATCGCGGTCGATCAGGCAGGTGTGCTTGCCGATCCAGCCCAGCCCGGCATTGCGGGCGAGGGCGCGCTCCAGCACCGGCGCGGAATCGACGAACACGCGGAAACCGAACGGGCCGATGTCTTCGGCGATCTGCGCGGCCAGCTTCTGCAGCCGGTTGCGCATCAGCTTGTGATAGTCGCGGCCCAGGGCGTAGCGGGCCACATAGGCGCGCTCGCCGTCGGCCAGGGTGGCCCAGGCGTCGTCGTGGCTGTCGGGGCCGTAATCCAGCCCCACGGACACCACCCGCAGGGTGCCGGGCACCAGCTCCTGCGGGCGCGAACGCTTGCTGCCGTGGCGGGCCATCCACGCCATGTCGCCGTACAGGCCTTCGGCCAGCCAGCTGCGCAGGTGGGCCTCGTCCTCGCCCAGCTCGATGCCGCTGATGCCGAAGCGCTGGAAACCCGCCGCGCTGGCGAGCGTGCGGATCCGCAGGGCAATCGCGTCCGGGTCGCAGGAAACGGCGCTGGCGTCGGGGCTGGACATGGTGGCCAAGTATAGAATCCGGGCCATGAGTCCGCCCTTGCCCGAGCCTTCCGGCCATCTGTACACGCGCACCGCGATGCGCACGCTGGAAGCATCGGCGGCGGCGCACGTGGGGGGAGACGGGTTTGCGCTGATGGCCCGCGCGGGCGAAGCCGGCTGGCGCGCGCTGCTGCAGCGCTGGCCGCAGGCGCAGCGGATCGTGGTGGTTTGCGGGCCCGGCAACAACGGCGGTGATGGCTACGTTGTGGCGCGGCACGCGCTGGAATCCGGCCGCCGGGTCACCCTGCTGTGCCTGCCTGGACACGCGCCGCAAAGCGTGTTGGCCCGACGCGCCTGCGATGGATACCTGGCTGCCGGCGGCAGGGTTGATCCCTTCCAGGGCCGGCTCCCGGAAGCCGAGGTGATCGTGGATGCCCTGTTCGGCATCGGCCTCTCGCGTCCGCTGGACGCGGATGCCGCCGCCCTGGTGGAGGCGATCAATGCCAGCAGCCATCCGGTGCTGGCGCTGGATGCGCCCAGCGGGGTGGATACCGATACCGGGGCGGTGCCCGGCGCAGCGGTACGCGCCCACGCCACGGTGCAATTTATCGGCGCCCACCTCGGGCTGCATACCGGCGCCGCACTTGATCAGGTGGGCGAGACCGCGGTGGCCCGCCTGGACCTGCCGGACGGCCTGCTGGCTTCGGTGGCGCCCGCCGCGCTGCGCCTGGGCCGGGAGGAGCTTGCCGGCTGCTTCCCTCCGCGCCCCCGCGGTGCACACAAGGGCGATACGGGCGTTCTGCTCTGCATCGGCGGCGAGGAGGGCACCGGCGGTGCGGTGATGCTGTCCGCAGAAGCAGCGCTGCGCTGCGGTGCTGGCCGGGTGGCGGTGGCCACGCGGGCGGCGCATGTGCCGGCCATGCTGGCCCGGCGGCCGGAAGTGATGGCCCAGGCGGTGGAAGGTGCCGGCACGCTGCGGGAACTGATTGAAAAGGCCGACGCGCTCGCGATTGGTCCGGGGCTCGGGCAGGGCGCGTGGGGCACGGCGCAGTTCGGCGTGGCGCTGGGTGGGGACCGCCCGCTGGTGCTGGATGCCGACGCGCTGAATCTGCTGGCCAAGCGCGACAACGTGCTGCTGGCTCCGGACACGGTGCTGACCCCGCACCCGGGCGAGGCCGCGCGCCTGCTCGGCATCACGACCGCCCAGGTGCAGGCGGATCGACCGGCAGCCGCCCGTGCGCTGTGCGAGCGGTTCGACTGCGTCATCGTGCTCAAGGGCGCCGGCACGCTGGTGGCGGCGCCGGATGAAACGCCGCGGGTGATTGCCGCCGGCAACCCCGGGCTTGCCACGGGTGGCACCGGGGACGTACTGACCGGCGTGATCGCCGCGCTGCGCGTGCAGGGATGGCCGGCGTTCCAGGCCGCCTGCACCGGGGCGCTGCTGCACGCCGTGGCCGGCGACACGGCCGCATTGGAAGGAGAGCGTGGAATGCTTGCATCGGATCTTTTCGCCCCGCTGCGCGGGCTGGTGAACGCATGACCGGGGCCGTACTGCGCCGGGTGCTGTCGGACGAGGAAGCCACCACGCAGCTGGCGGCGGCGCTGGCGGCCAGCCAGCCGGGGCCTGGCGTGGTGTATCTGCGCGGTGATCTGGGCGCGGGCAAATCCAGCCTGGCCCGGGCCTGGTTGCGCAGTCTTGGCGTGACCGGAACAATCCGCAGCCCTACCTACACTCTGGTGGAGCGCTATCCGCTGGGCGATTCCGAGGCGCTGCACCTGGATCTCTACCGGATCGGCTCGGGCGGGGAGCTCGAATTCCTTGGCCTGGACGGCGAGCCGGCCAGTCTGTGGCTGGTGGAATGGCCAGAACGCGGGGCGGGCGGACTACCCGCCGCGGATCTGGTCATCGCGCTGTCGATCCACGGTCGTGGGCGCCTGGTGGACATCGTCGCGGCCAGCCCCCTGGGCGCACGCTGGGTTGCGGCGGCGGAGGAGTCGGACAAGTTGGCGTCCTTTCCTGAACCGTAACCATAGGAAGGGTTGGCAGGTGCCCGATTTAAAAGGAAAAAATGCTTGCAATGATGGAGCCGGAATGATTGACTTGGCCCCATGCGCATCCGCGGAACCAGAATCCAGGAATTGTTGCTCGGCCTAGCTTTGCTGGCCGGGTTGGTATGGAACGTTGCCAAGGCAACGGAAATCAACCACTTGCGCCTGGATAACGGCCCCACGGGTACCCGTGCGGAGCTGGCGCTGGCCGCTACCACCGAGTTCAGGGTGATCACCCTGTCCAATCCGGACCGGCTGGTGATCGACCTGCCGGGCGCCAGGCTGGCAAGCAGTTTCCGCCTGCCCGCCGCCAGCGGGCTGGTGAAGGCCGTGCGCAACGGGCAGCCCGAACCGGGCGTAACCCGGATTGTCTTCGACCTCGCCACCAGCGTGGCGGCCATCGGGCCGCGCATGGAACCTTCTGCGGAGGGCGCGAAGCTGGTGGTGGAATGGCCTGGCGACGGCCCGGTCAGCGCCGCGACGGCAGCCCCGTCCTCCGCTCCGGCTCCGGCTCCGGCATCCAGCGCCAGCAGCGCCGACCCGATTGGCCGGATCATCGCCCAGGTATCGCAGTCGGGCGAGGGCAGTCCAGAGCCGGCAAACCAGGCAGCGGTGGATCCTTCTGCTGCTTCCCGGGCGGCTACCGATCGGCTGGTGTCCCAGGTGTCGGCCGGCCCCGCCCAGTCTGTCACGCAGCCTGTCAGCCAGGCCGCGTCATCCTCTTCCAATGCCGTCGCCGCCACCCCGGCGCCGCCGGCCGTGATCAACACCGCGCCGCCGCCGGCCGCCGAGCCCACGCCGGTTCCGGTGCAGCCGGCCGCCACCATGCGCCCGCTGGTGATCGCCATTGATGCCGGTCACGGCGGACAGGACCCTGGCGCCGTCGGACCCACAGGAACCCGCGAGAAAGACGTCACCCTGGCCATCGCCCGCGAGCTGGCACGTCAGGTGGACGCCACCCCGGGCCTCAAGTCCTACCTGACCCGCGACAGCGACGTGTTCATCCCCCTCAACCATCGCGCCCGGCTGGCGCGCGAGGCCGGGGCCGACATGTTCATTTCCGTACATGCCGATGCCGCGCACAACCGCAACGCCCAGGGCTCGTCGGTGTACGTGCTGTCGCTGCGCGGCGCGTCCTCGCAGCGGGCCCGGTGGCTGGCGGACAAGGAAAACGCCGCCGACCTGATCGGTGGCGTGCGCCTGGAGGAAACCGACGACACCCTGGCTTCTGTGCTGCTGGACCTGACCCAGAGCGGGCAGATGAAGGCTTCGGAAGACGCGGGCAGGCACATCCTCGAAGGCCTCAAGCGCATCGGCAACAACCACAAGCCGCATATCGAACGGGCCAACTTCGCCGTGCTGCGCACGTCCGACATGCCCTCGATGCTGGTGGAAACCGCCTTCCTCTCCAACCCGGAGGAGGAGAAGCGGCTGGTCGATCCGCAGTTCCAGCGCACCGTGGCGCGCGCCGTGCTGGATGGCGTGAATACCTACTTCTCCGACCAGCCGCCCCCGGGCACGCTGTTCGCCGCCCGCGCACGGGCGGAAGCGGGTGCGAGCCAGAACGCCGCCGTCTCCGGCGGCAGCCCCTGACCGACGGAGCGTCAGCGTCGTCCGCGCTGCCTCGTACAGCGTCCTGCGGTGTCATGCCGTGCCATGCCGCGTACGGGCACAGTCGCGGCCCGGTATGATCGCTGGCCGGTAACAGTCACGGTCCCGCGCCGCCCGCAGTGAGTATCCAGCAGCTTCCCGACGTCCTCATCAACCAGATCGCCGCCGGCGAGGTCGTGGAACGGCCTGCGTCCGTGGTCAAGGAACTGGTGGAAAACGCACTCGACGCCGGTGCCACCCGCGTTGATATCGACCTGGAGGAAGGCGGCGTACGCCTGATCCGGATCCGTGACAACGGCGGCGGCATTCCCGCGGCGGACCTGCCGCTGGCGGTTTCGCGCCATGCCACCAGCAAGATCGCCTCGCTCGATGACCTGGAATCGGTGGCCACACTGGGGTTCCGCGGAGAGGCGCTGCCTTCCATC
>DXCY01000277.1 GCA_019115725.1 Candidatus Luteimonas excrementigallinarum | reverse complement strand
CTGCCAGCGCATCGGCGCCGCGCGGCACCAGCCGCCACGGGGACAGGGCGAGGGTGCGGGCGCCGTGGGCCGCCGCGGCCCGGCGCATGCCGGCGTGTCCGCCCACGGGGCGCAGCGAGATGACGTAGCATCCGCGCAGTGCGGACGCCGGACGGGGAGAGGCAGTCATGCATGCCAGCTTGGCCGCCGCCCGCGGCGCCTGCAAGCCCCGTAGTGGATCACCATGGAGACTGTGTTGCCGATGACGTCCGGGTCAGGATTGGAGGGCCTGCTGGCCCATTTCAGCGCCATGCCGCCGGCGGCGGCGATGGGGATTGGCATTGATCATTACGACGGCGACGGGCTGTGCCTGACCGCGCCGCTGTCGCTGCACGTGAACGACAAGGGCTGCGCGTTCGGCGGCAGCCTGGCGTCGCTGATGACCCTGGCCGGCTGGGGCCTGGTGACCCTGCGCGCCGAGACGGTGGGCGTGGAATCGGATGTATTCGTGGCCAGCAGCCAGCTGGATTACCTGGCGCCGCTGTACGCGGACCTGCGCGCGCAGGCGCGGCTGGAGCCGGGCGCCGACTGGACCCGGTTCTCCGACCGGCTGCGCGAGCGTGGCCGGGCCAGCATCCACCTGCAGGTGGAGGTGGCGCTGCCCGAGGGCGGCATCGCCACCCGCGGGCGCGCGCGTTACGTGGCCATCGCCAGGCGCTAGGATGTGCGCTGTCGGGAGGAAGGGCGAACGATGTCAAAACTGATCAAAACGGGCCTGGTCCTGCTGCTGGCGGCGCTGCTGTTGCCGGCCTGCAGCGGGGGCAGGAAGATGAGCGAACTGGAGCAGATGCAGTACATCTACTCCGCCGCCATCCGCTGGGGCGACTTCGAGGGCGCGTGGAACCTGGTGGATCCCGACTACCGGGAGGCCAACCCGATGAGCGAGCTGGAGTTCAAGCGCTTCGAACAGGTGCGCATTTCCTCCTATCGCGAGCTGGCCTCGCGCAATCTGGATGATGGCAGTGCCGCGCGCGAGATCGAGGTGGGCGTGATCAACCGCCACAACATGGCTGAGCGCACCCTGCGCTATACCGAGCAGTGGCGCTATGACGCCGCGACCGGCCAGTGGTGGATCAGCGGCGGCCTGCCGGACCTGTGGCCCGGCGAATGAGCACCCCCGGCTTTGCGCCCCGCGCCGCGCTGGGCGACAATCGCCGACCGCAGAACCTCCCGGAAATCCCGTGAATCCTGAAGAATTGCTGGCATTTGCCGGCCGCAACCAGCTGCTGGTGCTGGCCCTGGTGGGCCTGACCCTGGCGCTCATCTACACCGAGATCGCGCGGCTGTTCCGCGGCTACAAGGTCCTGCGCCCGGGCGAACTGGCGCCGCTGGTCAACCAGGAGAACGCCCTGGTGGTGGACCTGCGCCCGATCGCCGATTTCGACAAGGGCCACATCGCCGGCGCCAAAAACGTGCAGATGAGCCAGTTCGATCCCGAGAACAGACAGCTGGCCCCGGCAAAGAAGCTGCCGGTGGTGCTGGTGTGCAAGACCGGCCAGACCGCGGGCGGGGCTGCTTCCCGGCTGAAGAAGGCCGGCTTCGAGCGCATCTACGTGCTCGATGGCGGCATCACCGGCTGGCAGCAGGCGGACCTGCCGCTGTCGCGCGGCCGCCGCTGAGCGGCGCTGTCCGTATCCGAAGTGCGATAATCGACCTCTTTACCCCATTCTGGAACCCGGAGTCAGAACACCATGGCCGACCAGCAGCCTGAAACCGCCAACGGCGCAGCCGCAACCAACCAGCCGACCGGCGCGCAGTTCAGCGTCGACAAGATCTACGTCAAGGACGTGTCGTTCGAGTCGCCCAAGGCGCCGCAGGTGTTCAATGAGCAGGCCCAGCCGCAGCTCAATATGAACCTCAACCAGCGCGTGACCAAGGTCGGCGACAACGGTTACGAGGTGGTGCTGGGCATCACCCTGACCTGCAGCCTGGACGAGAACAACACCGTGTACGTGGCCGAAGTGCAGCAGGCCGGCGTGTTCACCCTGGCCGGCTTCGAGCCGCAGGTGCTGGACGCCATGCTCGGCACCCACTGCCCGAACACCCTGTACCCGTACGCCCGTCAGCTGATTGGCGAGCTGATCCAGGCCGGCGGCTTCCCGCCGTTCCTGCTGCAGCCGATCAACTTCGAGGCGCTGTACGCCGAAGGCTTGCGCAAGCGCGCCGAAGAGCAGGGTCAGGCAGCGGCAGGCGGCAGCGAGACCGCTGGCAACGCCTGATCGCATGACCAAGCGGCCACGGGTCGCGGTGCTTGGCGCGGGCTCATGGGGCACCGCGCTCGCCGCGCTGATTGCACGCCACCAGTTCCCCACCGTGCTGTGGGGCTGGGAAAAAGACGCGCAGAACATTGCCGGCATTGACGGGCGCCACGAAAACGCCCGTTACCTGCCCGGCATTGCGCTGCCGCCGGAGCTGCGCGCCACCACCGATCTGGCGGCGGCGCTGGCCGATGCCGACCTGGTGCTGGTGGCGGTGCCTTCGCACGCGTTTGCCGAAACGCTGCGTGCGCTGGCGCCGCTGCGCCGGGCCGATGCCGGCGTGTGCTGGGCCACCAAGGGCTTCGAGCCCGGCTCGGGGCGCTTCCTGCACGAGGTGGCCGCCGAAGTACTTGGCCCCGACGTGCCGCTGGCGGTGGTGACCGGGCCTTCGTTCGCCAAGGAGGTGGCGGCCGGTTTGCCGACCGCGCTGACGGTGCACGGAGATCATGCGGAGTTCGCCGAGCAGGTGGCGGAAGTGCTGCATGGGCCCGCGTTCCGCGCCTATACCGGCGATGACATGTGCGGGGCCGAACTCGGCGGCGCGATGAAAAACGTGCTGGCGGTGGCTACCGGCGTGGCCGACGGCATGGAGCTGGGGCTCAATGCCCGGGCGGGCCTGATCACCCGCGGGTTGAACGAGATGCTGCGGCTGAACGTGGCCCTGGGCGGGCGTCCGGAAACCCTGATCGGCCTGGCCGGACTCGGCGATCTGGTGCTGACCAGTACCGGTGACCTGTCGCGCAACCGCCGTCTGGGCCTGGCCCTGGGGCGGGGGCAGTCGATCGAGGAGGCGGTGCGGGAGATCGGCCAGGTGGTCGAATCGCTGCAGACGGCCAACGAGGTGATGCGGCTTGCCGGGCGCCACGGGATCGAGCTGCCGATTGCCAGTGCGGTGCACGATGTGCTGCATGGCGATATCACCCCGGCCGAAGGCCTGGCGCGGCTGATGGCGCGTGAGCGCAAGGCCGAGTACACCTCGCAGCTGTTCTGATTCCTGCGCCAGAAAGGTTCTTCTCCCGAGTCCGGGGCTGTTTCTTCGCTTTACCTCGTCGTGACCTGACGGGCCCCGTCGCGGGCGGGAGGCTTGGTTCCGGAACCACCCCACCCGCGTCGGCCGCATAGGGCCGACCTACGGCATGTTCGCCGGTAGGTCGGGGCTACGCCCCCGACGCCCCGCGAAACACGTACCCCTCATTCGCCGCGAGCCCGGCACTCCCCCTCCACAAACTCTCCAGCGCCGGGTGGGGGTGCCCTTCAGGCGTAAGTAAAGGAGGAGGTGGCGGCCGCAGGCCGACG
>DXCY01000276.1 GCA_019115725.1 Candidatus Luteimonas excrementigallinarum | reverse complement strand
TAGTAGCCCGCCGCGTAGCCGCCGGCGAAGATGTGGCCGAACTGGTGCGGGAACCGGTGCCAGGCCGGCGGACGGTTCACCGCCACCTCGTCGCGCACCTGTTCCAGCAGCGCCATCACCTCGTCGGCGCTGGCCTCGCCGCCGCTGTGCAGCTGCATGTCGAACAGGGCGAACTCCAGCTGGCGCACGGTCTGCATGCCGCTGTGGAAGTTCTTCGCCGCCAGCATGCGGTCAAACAGCGCCCGCGGCAGCTGCTCGCCACTGTCCACGTGGGCGCTCATCGCCTGCACCCGCGGCCACTCCCAGCAGAAGTTCTCCATGAACTGGCTGGGCAGCTCCACCGCGTCCCACTCCACGCCGTTGATGCCGGCCACCGGCAGCTCACCCACCTCGGTCAGCAGCTGGTTCAGGCCGTGGCCCATCTCGTGGAACAGGGTCACCACCTCGTCGTGGCTGAGCGTGGCCGGCTTGCCGTCCACGCCCTTGCCGAAGTTGCACACCAGGTACACCACCGGGGTCTGCTCGCCAGCGGCCGTGCGGCGGCGGTTGCGGCAGTCGTTCATCCACGCGCCGCCGCGCTTGCCGGAGCGCGCGTAGGGATCCAGATAGAACTGGCCCACCAGCTTGCCGGCGCCATCGAGCAGGCGGTAGAAGCGCACGTCCTGGTGCCAGGTGGGGGCCTGGTCGGGCTCCACCCGCAGGCCGTACAGGTCGTGGATCAGGTCGAACAGGCCGCCCAGCACCCTGGGCTCGGTGAAGTACTGCTTCACTTCCAGCGCCGAATAGGCATAGCGCGCCTGGCGCAGCTTCTCGCTGGCCCAGGCCAGGTCCCAGGGCTCCACCGTGTCCAGGCCCAGCTCGTCGCGGGCGAAGGTGTCCAGCTCCGCGCGGTCGCGGCGCGCGTGGGGCAGGGCCTTGCCGGCCAGCTCGCGCAGGAAGGCGAGCACGTCATCCGGGCTGTCGGCCATCTTGGTGGCCAGCGACACTTCGGCGTAGCTGCCGAAGCCCAGCAGCGCGGCCATTTCCGCCCGCAGCGCCAGCGTGTGTTCGATCAGCGCGGAGTTGTCCAGATCATCCGGCCCTGCCTCGGAGGCGCGCACGCCATAGGCGCGGTACAGCGTTTCCCGCAGCGCGCGGCTGTCGGCGTAGGTCTGCACCGGCAGGTAGCAGGGCATGTGCAGGGTCAGCTTCCAGCCGTTGCGCTTCTCCTCGCGGGCGGCGGCGCGGCAGGCCTCCAGCACATCGTCGGGCAGGCCGGCCAGCTCGGCCCGGTCCTCCACGTACAGGGCGAAATCGTCGGTCGCGTCCATCAGGTTTTCCGAGAACCGCGCCGACAGCGCGGCCAGCTCCTCCTGCAGCTGGGCGAAGCGGGCGCGATCGTCCTCGTCCAGCTCGGCGCCACCGAGGCGGAAATCACGCAGCGCGTTCTCCACCGCGGTCCGGCGCGCCTGGTCGAAACCGGCGAACTCCGGTGACTGCGCCAGCGCCCGGTACTGGGCATACAGCGCCTGGTCCTGGGCCAGCGCGCTGAAGAAGCGGGTCACCCGGGGCAGCACGGCGTTGAAGGCCTCGCGCAGCTCCGGCGTGTTGAGCACGGCCTGCAGGTGGCCCACCACGCCCCAGGCGCGGCCCAGCCGCTCGGTGGCGTCTTCCAGCGGGGTGATGAACCCCTCCCAGGTCACCGGGGACACCGTGCGGGCGTGCGCCACCGCGGTTTCGGCCTCGGCCAGCAGCGCATCGATGGCGGGGCCCACGTGCGCGGGGGTGATCGCGTCGAAACGGGGCAGGCCGGAGAAATCGAGCAGGGGATTGGTCATGGACACACCGGTGGGGGAAACGGACCCATGATTCTAACGGGCCGGCATCACCGCCTTTCATGGACTCGTGCCATGATCAACCGGATCCGCACAGCCGATGTGCGTGGCAGAAACCGGGAGCATGTCCGAGGTGCCACAGGCCGCCCCTCCCCATGACGCCCCTTCCCAGGGGGGCGGGAACGCCGGGTCGCAGCAGCGGCGCGGTCTGTTCAATGTGCTGCCGCCGCTGGGCTGGGCGCTGCTGGTGCTGACCATTGGGCTGGTGCTGACCGCAACGATCGCCCATCACGAATGGCGTGATTCGCAGGCCCGCGTCCATGCCATGCACGCCTCCCTGGCCGATGCCGCGCGCGGCCGCGTGCGCGATCCGCTGGAAGGGGCCGCGGTGGCCCTGCGGGCCATGCAGACCGTGTTCCTGGCCCAGGGCGAGATGAGCCAGGCCGCCTTCGCCCATTACCAGGAGAACCTGCGTGCGGTGGGCACCCTGCCCGGCTACATCGTGACCGCCTTCGCCCGCAGGATCGAACTGCCCGACGGCAGGCAGCATTACCGCTACGAGCTGATCTCGCCGATGGACGGCAACGAGGAACTGCTGTGGTTCGACCTGACCAGCCAGCCCGACAACCTGGCCGCGCTGGAGCAGGCCCGCGACAGCGACCTGCTGTCGATGTCGGCGCCGTTCCCGCTGCTGCAGGTGGGCGAAGCGGGGCTCGGCGGCCGCGGCATCACCCTGCGCCTGCCGGTGTACTCGCGCGGCCCGGCGCCGGTGACGGTGGAGGAGCGGCGTACGCGCGAGATCGGCGCGCTGGCGATCAGCCTGCAGCTTGATCCGCTGGTGCGGATCGGCCTGCAGGGGCGGATCCTGGAATTCATGCACGTGGCCATCCACGATCCCGACGCCAGCGGCGACGGCCGCGTGTTCGCCTCCGGGCCGGAGCCGGCGCATGACGTGCCTGCACTGGTGCGCGAGCTGGAGTTCGGCGGGCGCCGCTGGGAGCTGCGCCTGCGCCCGCATTCGGCCCGCGCCGAGACCCACAAGGTGGTGTCGCTCATCGCCGTCGGTTCGCTGATCAGCCTGCTGCTGTCGCTGCTGCTGTGGTCGATCGCCTCCACCCATCGCCGCGCGCTGGCAATGAGCCAGCGCATGGGCGCGCGCTTTGCCGAGAGCGAGGCGCGCTTCCGCACCCTCAACGAGCTGCTGCCGGCGCTGGTGGTGCTGGCCGACGGCGAAGACAACATCACCTACGCCAACCAGTTCGCCCGCCAGCGCCTGGGCGAGGTGGCCGGCCGACCACTGGCCTCGGTCTTCGGCGACCGCATGCTCGCCGACGAGCTGGCCGCGGACCCCGAGGGCCACTCCAGCTGGGCAGACCGCGAGGTGGAGCTGCTGGCACCTGGCGGCGGGTTCTGGGCGTCGATCTCGCTGGCTCCGGTAGTGGTGGACGGCCAGCGCCACCGGCTGCTGGCCGCCAGCGACATCAGTGAACAGCGCGAACTCGCCGCCCGCCTGGGCTACCAGGCCACCCACGACGCCCTGACCGAGCTGTGGAACCGGCGCGAGTTCGAACGCCGCCTGGCCCGTGCGCTGGAGCGCCAGCGGCTCGATCCGGTGGGCAGCCGCTTCGCCCTGCTGTACTTCGATCTGGACCAGTTCAAGGTGGTCAACGACCTGTCCGGCCACCGCGCCGGCGACCAGCTGCTGGTGGAACTGGTGATGGCGCTCAGCCGCGAAATGCGCGAGGGCGACCTGATCGCGCGCCTGGGCGGCGACGAGTTCGGCCTGCTGGCCTACGGGGTGGATGCGGGCGAGGCCATGGCGCTGGCCGAGCGCCTGCGGCGCTGTATCGACAGCGTGCGCTTCATCTGGAAGGGCCGCACCCATTCGGTCAGCGCCAGCATCGGTGTGGTGGTGCTGGACCGCCCGGGTGCCACCCTGCAGGACGTGATGGCCTGGGCCGACAGCGCCTGCTACCTGGCCAAGGAAAACGGCCGCAACCGCGTGCACCTCTATCGCGAAGACGATGACACCACCCGCCGCCACGGCGAGATGGAATGGGCCAACCGCCTGGCCAGCGCCCTGGAGCAGGGCCGGCTGGTGCTCGATTACCAGGAGGTGGTGCCGCTGAGCCCGGAGGCGAAGGAAGGCCCGCACATCGAGCTGCTGCTGCGCCTGCGAGACGAGGACGGGCAGCTGGTACCGCCCGGCACCTTCCTGCCCGCGGCCGAGCGCTACGGGCTGATGCCGGCGGTGGATCGCTGGGTGATCCGCACGGCGCTGTCCAACTTCACCCGCCTGCATCCCTCGGGCGAGGCGCTGAGTACCTGCGCCATCAACCTTTCCGGCGCCACGGTGGATGACGAGGACATTGCCGACTTCATCCTCGGCTGCCTGGACGAGTATTCCGTACCGGCGGAAGCGGTGTGCCTGGAAATTACCGAAACCGTGGCCGTACGCAGCCTGCTCAAGGTGTCACGGGTGATCCAGCGCCTGCGCGCCGCCGGCTGCCGCATCGCGCTGGATGATTTCGGCGCCGGCATGTCGTCGTTCGGCTACCTCAAGAACCTGCCGGTGGACGTGATCAAGATCGACGGCAGTTTCATCCGTGAGGTCGATGAGGATCCGATGAGCCGCACCATCGTCAGCGCGATCGTGCAGATCGGCCACCAGCGCGGGCTCAAGGTGGTGGCCGAGTGGGTCGATGACGAGGCCATCCGCGACGTGCTGTGGACACTGGGCGTGGATTACGGCCAGGGCTTTGTGCTGAGCATGCCGCAGCGGGTGGTGTTCCAGCGCGACTGAGGCCGGCTCAGCCGCCTGCCGGCGGGTAGGGGCTGTCGTCCAGCAGCCGCGCCAGGTGCGCGGCATTGGCGGCCACGGTGCGGATGGTCTGCGCCACTTTTTCCGGGGTCTCGTCCAGGTCGATGTAATCCACCTCGCCCATGGCTTCGCCGACCCAGTAGGGATGGCCGCCGGCAGGGATGGTGAAGCCCACGTCGGCCAGGGCCTGGTGGCTCTGGGCGATCACATGATGGGCGCCGTCCTCATTGCCCACCACGGCGGTCACCGCCACCCGGCCGAAGGTGGGATAGCGGCCGTCATCATCGATCTCGCCGAGGAAGGCGTTCAGCCGTTCGAACACGCGCTTTGTGATGCTGGAGGGCTGGCCCATCCAGATCGGCGTGGCGAGGACGAGGATGCGGGCGTCGAGGATTTTTTCGCGCACCGCGGGCCAGTCGTCGCCCTCGCCCTCGTCGGCGGCCACGCCGGGACGGATCTCCAGGTCCACCAGCCGCTGGTGGGAGGTCTCGAAACCGTGTGCGGCGATCGCGCCAAGCACCTGGTCGAGCATCTTCTGGGTGGAGGACGACTTCGGGCTGGGAGTGAGCGTGCAGTTGAGTCCGAATGCGCGGGGCGCCATGGCGGGCTCCGTGTGCGGGGGAAGGGGCAGTGTGCGTCGGCCTCCGTCCACGCGGCGTCTGCAGGGCGAATTCACCGGGTGCTGGCGCGCGGGCAGCGAAAATCAGCGTCCATTCCCATGGAGACGGACATGAACATTGCTTCCATCAAACCGCTGGCCCTGGCCACGGTGCTGGCTTTCGCAGCGGGCCCCGCGTGCGCGGTGGATCGGGGCCAGGACGGTATGAGCGAGAGTGATGTGCGCAGCGCGATCACCGCCGCCGGCTACACCGATATCGATGATCTGGATCGCGATGACGGCCTGTGGGAGGCGGACGCGCGCCGTGACGGCCGCCGGGTCGAGCTCCGCATCGATCCGCGTACGGGCGCGGTGTATCCGGAGGATGCCCGCACCTCGCTCACCGAAGCGGACGTGCGCGCCGGGCTGGAAGCCGCCGGCTATGAGCGCATCCGCGACGTGCACTTTGACGACGGCATGTGGGAAGCCGATGCCGAGCAGGCCGGGGTGGACTATGACCTGTTCATGGATCCGGAAACCGGCGAGGTCGTGGCCCGCAAGCGCGACTGAGTCTGACCGGGATGGGCCGGACGCCATTGGAGCAGGGCCGCGCGCTGGTCTGGTTCCGCAACGATCTGCGGCTGCGGGACAACCCCGCGCTGCAGGCCGCCTTGCGCGCCGGCCTGGCGCCGGTGCCGCTGTATATCCACGCGGCCCATGAAGAGGGCGCGTGGGCGCCGGGCGCTGCGTCCATGGCGTGGCGGCACCGGGCGCTTGCGCAGCTGGATTCGGACCTGCGGGCGATCGGCTCACGCCTGCATCTGTTTGCCGGCGACAGCGCCGCCGTCCTGCACCGGGTGGCGAAGGAGGTGGGCGCCGAGGCGGTGTTCTGGAACCGCCGCCACGAGCCTGCCGTTGCCGACCGCGACGAAGGCATCCGCCACGATCTGCTGGCCTCCGGCGTGCGGGCCGAAGCCTGGAACGGGTCGCTGCTGTTCGAGCCGTGGCAGCTGGCCACCCGCCAGGGCGATCCGTTCCGCGTGTTCACCCCGTTCTGGAAAGCCGCGCTGACCGCGTGGCAGCCGCAGCGCCTGACGCCCGCGCCGGAACGGCTGCCGGGCTTTGATGTCATCGATGGGGAGGTTCCGCTCGAGAGCCTCGGCCTGCAGCCCGTGCCGCGCTGGGATGCCCCGTTCTGGGAGTCCCGAGGCGGGGAGGGCTGGGCACCGGGGGAGGCGGGTGCCGAGGCCGCACTGCAGGCGTTCATCGACAACGGCTTGCACGGCTATGCGCAAGGGCGCGACCTGCCCGGCCAGCGTCTGACCTCCCGGCTCTCACCGTATCTGCATTTCGGCCATATCGCGCCGTGGCGGGTGATGGATGCCCTTGGCGATCATGCACCCGGCGAGCGCGAGGCCTTTGTGCGCGAGCTGGGCTGGCGCGACTTTGCCCACCACGTGCTGCACCACTTCCCGCACACCCCCCAGGAAAACTTCAACCGCCGTTTCGATGATTTCCCCTGGCGCGCGCCGGCGGCGGACGAGCTGGCGGCCTGGCAGCAGGGCCGCACCGGCGTGCCGATCATCGATGCCGGCATGCGCGAGCTGTGGGCCACCGGCTGGATGCACAACCGGGTGCGCATGATCGTGGCCAGCTTCCTCACCAGGAACCTGCGCCTGCACTGGCGCCACGGCGCGCGCTGGTTCTGGGACACGCTGGTGGATGCGGACCTGGCCAACAACACCATGGGCTGGCAGTGGGCGGCGGGCACCGGGGTGGATGCCGCGCCGTACTTCCGCGTGTTCAACCCGGTGCTGCAGTCGCGCCGCTTTGATTCCGAAGGCGCCTATATCGCGCGCTGGGTGCCGGAGCTGCGCGTGCTGCCGCCGGCGCTGCGCCATGCGCCGTGGGAAGCCCGGCCGATCGAGCGCGCGAGCCTGCGCGGCTATCCGGATGCGCCGATAGTGGATCTTGCCGACAGTCGGCGTGCCGCCCTGGACGCCTTCGCCAGCATCAAGGCGCGTGCGCAGACGGTTTGAGACCAGCGGCGGCTGGGGGGCCGTTCACGGCGAGGGGCGCCGGGGGCGTAGCCCCGGCCTACGGGGTGCGGATCCGCAGCCACAGGGTCTGCGCTGCAAGCAGCACGGCGATGCCGGCGGCGATCCAGGCTGCGGCATCCGCGCCCGCCAGTGCACTGCCCGACTGTTCCACAGCTACCGCCACCAGCCCCCACAGCGCCGCCGCCACAAAGGCCAGGTTCCCGCGCATGGCGTGGTTGAGCCCGAGCAGCAGGGCGGCTGCGAGCGCGAACAGCACCGTGCTCCAGCCCAGCATGCTGTCGGTGGGCAGGAGTTCATGGGCCACGATGGTTTGCGCCAGGTTGAGGAAGGCCGCCAGCGACAGCCAGCCCGCGTGCAGCGACAGGGCGAGCCATGACCAGCGGTGCCCGCGGCTGCGCGAGAGCACCAGCGCGCTCCAGGCCAGGCAGGCCAGCGCGCCGAAGATCACCACCAGGCACAGCCAGAACAGCTCCTGCGAGAACAGCGGCATCCAGATCGCGGTGAGGAAGAAGCCCGCGGCCGTCGCCGGCGCGATGCGCCCCAGCACCGCATCGTGCCTGCGCCGCCCGGTCGCCTGCAGCACGCCGTGGACGATATCCAGCGCGAAGATGGGGCTCCAGATCGAGAACGCCCAGCCGGCCGCGACCAGCAGGGTGGGATAGCGGTCGGAGATCGTGCCCTGGTCGGGCCCGAACGCGCCGGTCTGCGACAGCCAGGCCACCACGGGGACAGCCAGCGCCAACAGCAGGACAGGAATTCTCATGCGGTAATTACTCCATGACAGTCGCACCATGCCGGCGGCGCAGGCGTTCGAACCCGTGCAGCAGCAACCACAGCCCGCCGGCCAGGTAGGGCAGGCAGCTGGGCACCCACATCAGCAGCCCGGCCAGCTGCTGGTCGGCCAGCGGATCCAGCCCCAGCATCGGCGCGCGCAGGGCATAGGCCGGATACAGGATGCGCGGGGCGAAGGTCAGCAGGGCGCCGGTGAATCCCATCACCAGCGTTACCGTCAGCAGCGCCACCAGCCCCGCCGCTACGCCCGTGTCCGGCTGGCGGATCCGCTGCCACACCGCAATCCAGAACCACAGCCCGGCCAGCACGAAGGCCAGGTGCATGGCCAGGTGCAGCAGCGGATCCGACAGCGCCACGGCAATCGCCGCCGGCACGTGCCACAGCACCATCACGCCCGCATGGGCCACGGTCGCCGGCCCCAGCCGGGCGGCCAGCCAGCGCTGCACCGGCCCGACCCACCCATGCAGCCGGCGCGACCACCTTGCAGGCAGGGCGTGCGCAATCCCTGCCAGCGGCCGCCCGGCCAGCAGCAGCGGCGGCGCCACTGCCAACAGCAGCATGTGCTGACCCATATGCGCCGCCAGCGACCACGCCCCGAATGCATCCAGCGGCCACATAGTCGCCAGGAAAAATACGACCGCCCCGGCCATGAAGGCGCTCGCCTCCCCGTACCCGATGCCGTGCCCGGCTCCCGCCTGTCGCCATAGCCGGGCCACGCCCACCAGGTACAGCACCAGCAGTGCTGCAGGGGGCAACAGAAAGGGGGAAAGCGTCCACGCCCCGCCCAGCGCAGGTGGGGCATCGCCCGCGAAGCAGGCCAGTGCCGTCACCCGCGGCAGCGCTGCCGCATCCGGCGCGAGGCCCAGCAGCGGCGACAGGCAGGCGAGGGTGGCCGTTACACGCATGGCTTGAAAGTAGGCCGGCGCATGCCAACGCCGCGTGCACACCCGCTTCGCCGCCGGTGTCCTAGGGTCTGGCAGCTGCAATCCCTGATGGCGGAAACACCATGTACTTCTGGCTCAAGGTCCTGCACATCGCCGCCATGGCGGTCTGGTTTACCGGCCTGTTCTTCCTGCCGCGCCTGTTCGTGGCCCACCAGCGTGGTGAAATCGACGCCGACCGCGCCTATTTCAACCCGGCCGCCAACCTTCTCTTCTTCCGCATCATGACCCCCGCCGCCCTGGTCACCACCGTCATCGGCGCCATCCTCATGGCCTGGAATCCTGACGGTGCCTGGCTGGTCATGAAACTCGCCGTCGTCACCCTCGCCATCCTCATCCACCTCTACCTCGGCGTGATCCTCTACCAGCTTGGCCAGGGCAAACCCCGCCACGGCCCCTGGTTCTACCGCACCCTGGGCTGGATCCCGCTCGCCCTCATCCTCGCCATTGCCGCCCTCACTGGCGCCAAGCCCGACACCGCCGGCGACCTCCCGCCGCCGCCCATCCATGCCGGGCGGTAAGCGCCTGGGTCCGATTCTGTGCTTTACCTAAGCTTTGACCTGACGGGCCCCGCCGCGGCCGGGAGGCCTTTGCGCTCCATGTCCCCCGGCCTGCGCCTGCGGCTACGGCCTCCTCCTTTACTTACGCGCAAAGGCCTCCCGGCCACGACGGGGGTCGGCCTCCATCCGAAGCCGATCATCAACGTC
>DXCY01000275.1 GCA_019115725.1 Candidatus Luteimonas excrementigallinarum | reverse complement strand
TAGCTCGGACGCAGATCCAGACCCATTTCCTCGCGGATGCCGTTCTCGGTCAGTTCGTACGGGTTGGAATCGGTCACCCGGCCGTTGCCGTAGTCAAACTCCGGGTGGCTGCTCGGCAGGCCGACGGCCTGGCGCTCCACGTTCACCAGCCCGAAGTCGGGATGGCTGCGCCCCTGCTCGCCGCCGTCATAGTTGCCCGGCATGAAGGTGCCGGTCACGCCGTTGAAGGCGTGCGACATCTCGTGATACAGGATCACCGACGGTGCCGGCAGGCTCTCCACGAAGAACGACGGGTTGTAGGAAATCGTCACATCCGAGCCGCTGCCCGCCTGGCCGTTGCTGATGTAGCTCGGGATCATGCTGGCGTAGCCGTTCTGCTCGTTCTGCAGCTCGCGGATGGTCACGGTGTTGCCCTTGTCCGCGGCGGCGGCGTCAAATTCAGCCAGCATCTGCTGTCCATGCGGCGAGGTGCGCAGCATTTCGATATCCGCCTGCACGCGGCTGACGAACTCCTCCGAACCCTCGATGGTCAGGCTCTGGCCCAGCGTGGGATCCAGCGCCACGTTGACCACGGTGTTGCTGGCACCGTTCTCGGCGCTGATGCGGTCGGAGATCGATTCGGCCGCGTAGATCACGTCCTGGCCGCCGTTGTTGACCACGGTGCTGCTGTCACCGGCATACACGCGCGAATCACCGGTGCCGCTGTGAATGATGTTGTTGCCCAGGCCGCCAACCAGGATGTTCTGCCCGGCCACGCCGTCGATCTGATCATCACCGGCGCCACCATCGATGTAATCGATGCCCTGGCCACCGCTGATGGTGTCGTTGCCCTCACCGCCGTAGAGCACGTTGCGGCCTTCGCCCAGCACCGAAATGGTATCGTCGCCGGCGCCGCCGTACACGTAGTTGTTGCCTTCGCCCAGGGTGATGGTGTCGTTGCCGGAGCCGCCGAAGATGCGGTCGTCGCCGCTGCCGAGCGCGGAGATGGTGTTGTCACCGGTGCCGCCCTCGATCACGAAGTTCACGGTGACGCCGGAATCGATCTCGATGGTGTCGTCACCCTCGCCGGCGCGGATGGTGATCTCCTGGCCGCGGGCCAGGTCGACCTCGTAGGTCTCGCCGTTGACGTCGAAGTTGACGCTGCCGTTCTCGTTCTGGGTCACCTGGACGCGGTCGTTGCTGTTGCCGGTGGTGAACACCAGCTGGTCATCGGCCACGTAGTACTGCCCGCCCTGTTCGACCGCGGTGCGCTCGCGGGTGATCGACACACCCGGCGATTCATGCAGCTGGTCGATCAGCACCGGCTTGCCGTCCACGGTGGATTCCTGGGTGCGCGAGCCGTCGTTGGTGGCGTTGCCGTCGATGCGGGTCGCGGCGGTATCCACCGGCCGCGGGCCGGCGGACGGATGGGTCGGCGAATTCTCCAGCTCGCGCCGGTCGATGCGGGCGGCGTTGTCCAGCGGCTGCTCCCAGACGCTGCTCTGGCTGGCCTGGGCGGCCTGGTTTGGAATGGACGAATCAAGCTGGATGGACATGACGCTGCGCCTCTGGTCGTTGACTGATGGCCTAGAGATACGCCTGCGTATGGACCCCGCCAAGCTGGGGCGTCCCCCAGCTGGGGTTTTCCCGAGGGGCCGGATGGCATACGGAATGCAGCATCCGCACACACGTGCTGCGTCGCAGCAGAAACCCGCTAAAATAGCCGGTCTGTCCACCCCCTCTTCCAACCCCCCTGCGCGTCATGGCGCGCATGCTGGAGACCTGTATGGCCCCCCTGCACATGATCCGCACCGGCGCCAACCCGCCGGATGAAATCAACGTCGTCATCGAGATCCCCAAGGACTCGGAGCCGGTGAAGTACGAAGTCGACAAGGACAGCGGGGCGATCTTCGTCGATCGCGTGCTGTCCACGCCGATGCGCTACCCCTGCAACTACGGCTACGTGCCCAACACCATCTGCGGCGACGGCGACCCGGCCGACGTGATGGTGATCCTGCCGCTGCCGCTGGTCCCCGGTTCGGTGATCCGCTGCCGCCCGGTGGGCGTGCTGAAGATGTCCGACGAGGCAGGTGCGGACGAGAAGCTGCTGGCCGTGCCGGTGCCCAAGGTGTTCGCCGGTTACGCCCACGTCAACGACATCGGCCAGGTGTCGCCGCACTGGCTGGAACGCATCGGCCACTTCTTCCAGCATTACAAGGACCTGGAAGAGGAAAAGTGGGTGAAGCTGGAAGGCTGGGGCGGCGCCGAAGAGGCCAAGCAGGTGCTGGTGGACGCGATGGAGCGCTACCAGGCCGACTGAGCCTAGGGTCCGCACCATATAGGCCCCGCGGAAATGGCGCCGTAGGCTTGGCGCCAATTTCCGCTGATGCTGGCCTGCCATGAACCCCATCAACGCTTCTTCGCCGCTCCCGCTGCAGGATGCGGCCTCCGCTTTTACCCATTCGCGCCTCGACGCCCACGCGTTTGCCCTGCATGCGGCAAGCGCCGGCCCGGATCTGGCCAGCCACCTGGCCGATCTGGCCTCGCAGGGCGGGCTGGGTGATTTCCTCGAGCAGACCCAGGCGGCTGCGGGGCTGGCCAGCCAGACCCCGTTCCTCGCCGAGCAGCTCGATCCGGCCCTGACCACCATCCGCGACGCGCTGGCCGAGCTGGATACCGGCAACCTGCCGCGCACCGAGCGTGACGCGGTGGCCGACACCATCGCCCTGCTCGATGCCCATCTTGAAGGCACCGATACCGACACCGGCATCCAGGTGCCCGGCGGCGGGCTGCAGGCCCATGAGGACGCCGGCGGCCACCTGATCGACCGCCACGTGGGCAAGAGCGAGCAGTGGCTGGTCGACCGCGTGCGCAATGACAACATCAGCGCCGCCTCGAGTTTCCGCGACCTGCCCGAAGCCGAATACTTCGTGGCCCAGACCCTGGCCGAGCACGGTGGTGACATCGAAGCCTGGCTGGATGGCAAGGGCGGCAACCGCCTGGTGATCGACTCCCGATTTGACGCCACCACCGGCATCTCCGTGGCCCGCGGCCAGGATCATGCCGAGGATGTGTTCTCGGTGAGGCTGGTACTGGAGCGCTCGGACCGCCTGGACATCGGCTATAGAATCATCACCGGATATCCTTCGGCGCCCTGACGGGCTGGTTGAATGCACATGAGCGACTTTCCCACGCTGCAGAATCTGTTTTCCGCCTACTTCCACCAGGACTGGTCGCTTGAGCACGACAGCGCCGATGCCGTGGTGGATTCCTGGCGCGAGGGCGAGGACGCCGAGTACATCGCCCGCGCCCGCGACGAGCTGGACCGGCTGCTGGCCCGGGACCTGGACGATGCGGCGCTGGGCGCCGCGGTGCGGGCGCTGGGCAGCGAATACGACCCGACCCGTGACACGGCGCGGGGTGACGGCGGCTGGCGCGACTGGCTGGTTTCCGTCAAGCAGCGCCTGCTGGCCTGACTTCCGCCGCCCTACATGGGCGGCGCCACCATGCCCGCCCGATGCGGGTAGCGCGAAAAGATCTCGCCGATCACCTGGCTGATCCGGGCCTCGCGGTTTTCCGGGGTGATGCTGGCCGCGCGGCCCACCGCGATGCCCTCCCACACCAGGCGGTTCTGCGCCGAATCCACCAGGTCCACGTTCATCGTGCCCTCGGTATAGCGGCTCACATGGGTGCGGTCGTGCCAGTACGGCACGGCCACATAGCGGCGCGCGCGGTAGTGGTAGTAATAGGCGTAATCGACGGTGGGGATGGAGCTGATATCGGTACGCCGCTGCATGTAGGCGTTCACGTTGACCCGCAGGTCCGGGCTGTCTGCATCGAAGACGTAGCCGCGCGCCTGCATTTCCCGTTCCACCGCGCGCTTGACGGCCTCGCTGGTGGCGGTTTCGTAACCGTAGGCCTCCACCGCCAGCGGCTCGTAGAAGGCCCAGGTGCGATACGCGGAGAAATCGGCGCGCGGATCGGCCTCGGTGCTGATGCGCGGGCCGGTGGCGCAGCCGGCGAACATCAGCACCACCGCGCACAGGGCTGCAACCCAGGCGGTGCCGGAAGCTGTGTAGTGACGGTGAGCTTGCATGGTGGATCTCCAGTAAGAGGACGCCGGGGGTGTGCCAGCGGCGTGCCGGGCACGTCCACTGGCTACCCATATACGCCCGGCGGCGTCGAATCGACGCGACGGCCGCATGAAACATTCATTCACGCTGGTAGAGCTGTCCCCCGCTCGCCCGGAACTGCTCCGCCTTCTCCGCCAGTCCGGCTTCCAGCGCCTCGTTGCCCTCCATCTGCCGGCCCGCAGCATAGTCGCGCACGTCCTGGGTGATCTTCATGCTGCAGAAATGCGGTCCGCACATGGAGCAGAAGTGGGCCAGTTTGTGCGCCTCCTTGGGCATGGTTTCGTCGTGCATCGACTGGGCCTTTTCCGGATCCAGCCCCAGGTGGAACTGGTCCTGCCAGCGGAACTCAAAGCGCGCCTTGGACAGGGCGTTGTCGCGCACCTGCGCACCCGGGTGGCCCTTAGCCAGGTCCGCGGCGTGGGCGGCGATCCGGTAGGCCATGATCCCGTCGCGCACGTCCTCGCGGTTGGGCAGGCCGAGGTGCTCCTTGGGCGTCACGTAGCAGAGCATGGCGGTGCCGAACCAGCCGATCATGGCCGCGCCGATCGCGCTGGTGATGTGGTCATAGCCCGGCGCGATGTCGGTGGTCAGCGGGCCCAGGGTGTAGAACGGTGCCTCGCCGCACACCGCCAGCTGGCGGTCCACGTTCTCCTTGATCAGCTGCATGGGCACATGGCCCGGACCTTCGATCATCGTCTGTACATCGTGCTTCCAGGCGATCTTGGTCAGCTCGCCCAGGGTGTCCAGCTCGGCGAACTGCGCCGCGTCGTTGGCATCGGCGATCGAGCCCGGGCGCAGCCCGTCGCCGAGGCTGAAGGCCACGTCGTAGGTCTTCATGATTTCGCAGATGTCCTCGAAGTGCTCGTAGAGGAAGCTCTCGCGGTGATGAGCCAGGCACCACTTGGCCATGATCGAGCCGCCGCGGCTGACAATGCCGGTCACGCGTTTGGCGGTCAGCGGCACATGGGCCAGACGCACGCCGGCGTGGATGGTGAAATAATCCACGCCCTGCTCGGCCTGCTCGATGAGGGTGTCGCGGAAGATGTCCCATGTCAGCTCCTCGGCCCGGCCGTCCACCTTTTCAAGCGCCTGGTAGATCGGCACGGTCCCGATCGGCACCGGCGAGTTGCGGATGATCCATTCGCGGGTTTCATGGATGTGCTTGCCGGTGCTCAGGTCCATCACGTTGTCCGCGCCCCAGCGGATCGCCCACACCAGCTTTTCCACTTCTTCGGCAATGCCGGAGCTCACCGCGCTGTTGCCGATGTTGGCGTTGACCTTGGTCAGGAAGTTGCGGCCGATGATCATCGGCTCGCTTTCGGGGTGGTTGATATTGCAGGGCAGGATCGCGCGGCCGCGGGCGATCTCGTCGCGCACGAATTCCGCAGTGACGGCCCTGGGGATCGCGGCCCCGAACGATTCGCCGGGATGCTGCGCCAGCAGTCCGGCATCGCGCATTGCTTCCAGCCGCTGGTTCTCGCGGATCGCCACGAACTCCATCTCCGGGGTGACGATACCGCGACGGGCGTAATGCATCTGGGTGACGTTGCCGCCGGCCAGCGCACGGCGCGGCGGGCGGCGGCTGGGGAAGCGCACGGAGTCGAGCCGGACATCCGTCTCGCGGTCACGACCGAACCGTGAACTCACCCCCGGCAGCACCCCGGTGTCGCCGCGCTCCTCGATCCAGCGCGCGCGCAGCGGGGCAAGGCCCCGGGCGAGATCGATCGTCGCGGCAGGGTCGGTATAGGGACCCGAGGTGTCGTAGACGGTCAACGGAGGATTGTCCTCGCCGCCAAACAGGGTAGGCGTCGGGGTCAGCGCGATCTCGCGCATCGGCACGCGCAGGTCCGGGCGCGAACCCTGCACGTGGGTTTTCCGCGATCCTGGAATCGGGCGGGTGACGGATCCGGAGAGTTCTCCAGCCTGCTGCAACAGGGTGGGAATGGTGCTTGCGTTCATCGGCATCGTCCTGGAATGGAGGGGACGAAGCGGCGGCGCATGCTGCGCACACAGCGCCCGCGGCAAGCCACGGGCGATACGGCACATCTGCGAAGCTTCCCTACGCCGGTATTAACCGGATCAGGTTCGAAGGGTCTGTCTCAACCGCGCCAACAGCGCGCGGTACCCCCGCTTCAACGCTCATTGAACCATGGAGCCGCGGTGCGTGGCCAGCAGGCCGCTATGATCGTCGCCCATGTACCACTCTTTCCGAACCGCCACCGCATTCGCCCCGGCCAGCGTCGGCAACATCGGCGCGGGCTTCGACCTGCTCGGCCATGTGGTCGAAGGACCTGGCGACACCGCCACCGTGCGGTGCCTGCCGGAACCTGTCGTGCGCGTGGTGCGGGTGAGCGGCCGGGCGCGGGGCATCGAATCCATCCCACTGCAGGCCCGCGCCAATACCGCGGGCAGCGCATTGATTGCGCTGCGCGAAACGCTGCAGCTGCCGTTCGGGTTTGAAGTTGAGCTGGAAAAAGGCATCCCGCTCGGCTCGGGCATGGGCGGTTCGGCCGCATCGTGCGTGGCCGCACTGGTTGCCGCCAACGCACTGCTGGACGCGCCGCTGGCGCGCGAGGCCCTGTATCCGTTCGCGCTGGACGGCGAGTCGGTCGCAAGCAACAGCCGCCAGGGTGACAACGTGGCCCCGATGCTGTTTGGCGGGGTAGTGCTGGCCACCGCCGAGCGGATGATCCGCCTGGCCGCTCCCGACTGGCTGCACTGCGTGCTGGTCCACCCCGACCAGGTGCTCGAAACCCGCCGCGCCCGCGAGGTGCTCGCCGATCCGTACCCGCTTGGCACCGTCGTCGCCCACAGCGCGCACCTGGCCCAGCTGCTGCTGGGACTGGAGCGCGCCGACGCCGCACTGATCCGGGCCGGGCTGCATGACGTGCTGGTGGAACCCAAGCGCGCGCCGCTGATCCCCGGGTTCAACCGGGTGAAGGCTGCCGCCCTGGACGGCGGCGCACTGGGCGCCAGCATTTCCGGCGCCGGGCCGGCCGTGTTCGCCTGGTTCGATTCACACGCGGCGGCGGGAGCGGCAGCGGCTGCGATGCGCTCGGGCTTCACCGACAGCGGCATCGACGCTGAGGCCTGGGTGTCCCCCGTGGCAGCACGCGGCGCCCGGCTCCTCCCCTCCTCTTCCACCACCCCGCCACCATGACCCTGCTGATCATCTACGTGCTTGCCGCACTGAGCGTGTCCTTCCTGTGCTCGATCCTGGAAGCCTCGCTGCTCACCATCACCCCCACCCAGATCCAGACCGGCAAGAACGAAGACCGCCGCTGGGCCCGGGTGTACGAGGGGATGAAGGAAGACATCGACCGCCCGCTGGCAGCCATCCTCACCCTCAACACCGTGGCCCACACCATGGGCGCGGCCGGCGCCGGCGCGCAGTATGCGCGGGTGTTTGGCTATGGCAGCGAAGCCCTGTTCGCCGTGGCCCTGACCGCGGCGGTGCTGATCCTGACCGAGATCATCCCCAAGACCATCGGCGCCCGCTACGCGATCGGGGTGGCGCCGTTCGTGGCCCGGGTGCTGCCGGTGCTGGTGGTGGCCCTGGCCCCGCTGGTGTGGTTCTCGCAGCAGCTGACCCGCCTGATCACCCGCGGCCGCCCGGCGCCGCTGCCCAAACACCGTGACGAGCTGCTGACCGTGGCGCGGATGGGCGAGGATTCCGGCCAGCTGCATCCGGGCGAAACCCGCGTGCTGCACAACGTGCTGCAGCTGGACGCGGTGAAGACCAGCGACATCATGACCCCGCGCACCGTGGTCTTCGCCCTGCCGCGGGACATGCCGCTGGCGGACTTCGTGGCCGCGGTGGAGGACTCGCCGTTCACCCGGATCCCGGTCCACGGCGGCGATGACCGCGCCGACATCAGCGGCTTCGTGCTGCGCAGCGAGGCGCTGATGCGCTACATCCAGACCCGCGACAACCCGGTGCCCACCACCCTGGACGACCTCGCCCGGCCCATCGCCTCGACCCTGGACAAGATGCCGGTGGACCGCCTGTTCCGGCACTTCATCAGCGAGGGCCACCACATCCTGCTGGTGGTGGACGAGTACGGCACCGCGGTGGGCATCGTGACCCTGGAGGACGTGGTGGAAACGGTGTTCGGCTTCGAGATCGTGGACGAGCTGGATACCATCCCGGACCTGCGCGCCTATGCCAGGGACCTGTGGCTGGAACGGGCCCGCCGCAGCGGGGTGAAGGACGCCGCGCCGCGTCCATCCTGATCACAGGCAGCGGGGATTTGCCAGCGATTAGTGAACCCGCTGGTTCAGCATATTTACAGAACTGGCAGGTATCATATTGCCCGCAATGATGCCCTCCAGCGCCAAGAACGACGCTCCCCGGCCCACGGCCAGCCCCGGGCGGCCCAAGGATCTGGCCAAGCGCGCCGCGATCCTGGAGGCGGCCGAGCGGCTGTTCCTGCAGCACGGCTTCGAGGGGGTGAGCATGGACCAGATCGCGGCCACCGCGGAGGTCTCCAAGCTCACCGTCTACAGCCACTTCGGCGACAAGGACACCCTGTTTACCGAGGCCGCGCGTGCGTACTGCGAGCAGCAGATGCCGGGCTCGGTGTTCGAGCCGGCTCCCAGCGTGCCGGTACGCGAGCGTCTGCTGGGCATCGCCCGCGCGTTCTTTTCCATGATCGGCGCGCCCGAGGCGGTGGCCGGCCATCGCCTGCTGTGTTCGCCGCAGATGGTGGAAAAGCGCCTGGCCGGGCTGTTCTGGGAGGCCGGTCCGGGCCGGGTACAGAAGGAATTTTCGCGCTTCCTGCAGCGGCGCATCGCCGCCGGCGACCTTGAGATCGACGATATTCCCCGCGCCTCGGCGCAGTTCTTCGCCCTGGTCCGGGGCGAGCTGCACATGCGCATGGTGTTCGACTGCCACCACGACCCCGACCTCGGCCGCGAGGAGCAGGAAAACGCGCACCTTGAGGCCAGCGTGGACATGTTCCTGCGCGCCTACGCGACCCGGCGGACCACTGCGTGAGTGCGGCCGGCGCTCCGATCCGTGCCCACCGGGCCGGTGACTTCCGGCACTCAGTGGCCAACCGCCGCGGCGGCGATGCTGTATCCGGCGCAATTGCGCCTTTCCCCCGGTAAACTTGCCTGTCCCCGCGATCGAGAACGCCAAGATGACGATTGACTACGCCCAAGCCCGCCACGCCATGGTCGAACAGCAGGTTCGTCCCTGGGAAGTGCTGGATGCGCGCGTGCTCGAGGTGCTTGGCACCCTGCCGCGCGAGGAGTTCGTGCCCGAAGCCTACCGTGCGGTGGCCTACGGTGACCTGGAGATCCCGCTCGGCCACGGCCAGCGCATGCTCAAGCCGGTGCTCGCCGGCCGCACGCTGGAAGCGCTGCGCCCGCAGGACGGCGAATCCGTGCTGGAGATCGGCACCGGCAGCGGCTACGTCAGCGCCGCGCTGGGCATGATGGCCCGCGAAGTGCTGAGCCTGGAGCGCGAGGCCAAGCTGGCCGACACCGCCCGCCAGCGCCTGGTCGCCCTCGGTCACAACAACGTCTCGGTCGAGCACGCGGATGCCTTCAGCTGGGAGACCGAACGCCGCTTCGACGTGATCTGCGTGAATGCGGCCGTCGACGAAGTGCCCGCACGTTTCATCCAGTGGCTGCGTCCCGGCGGGCGCATGTTCATCATCCGCGGCCGCGCCCCGGTGATGGAAGCCGTGCTGGTCCACCGTGATGGCGACGATGTCAACGCCACGCGCACCCGGTCGTTGTTTGATACCGAGCTCGCTTACCTGGCAGGCGCCGAGCCTGTGGCCGAGTTCCAACTGTAATCACGGGCCGTCCCGGGCCCTGCCCCCGCACGGCCCTCCGGAAACCACAAGGATTTCTACATGCTGCGTCGCCTCCCTCTCGCCCTCGCCCTGTCCCTCGCCATGATTCCTGCCGCCGCCCAGGCGCAGGATCTGATGACCGCCTATGAAATGGCGCGTACCGGCGACCGCCAGCTGTCCATCTCCGAGTCCACCCGCGACATCGCCCGCGAAGGGCGCGTCCAGGCCCGTGCCAACCTGCTGCCTTCGGTCAGCGGCTCCGGCTCGATCGGCCGCAACTACGTGGCCGGCGAGTCCGGCGACAGCCGCAGCCGCACCTGGGGCATCGGCCTGCAGCAGACCGTGTTCGACCTGGGCCAGATCGCCAATTACCGCGCACAGAAAGAGCTGGACACCGCCGCCGGCTTCGACCTGGACGCGGCCAACAGCGAGCTGATCACCCGCACCTCGGCCGCCTACTTCGACGTGCTGGTGGCCATTGAAACCCTGGCCGCCGCCGTGGCCGCTGAAGAGGCGCTGCAGAAGCAGTACGACTTCGCCGACCGCCGCCTCGAAGTGGGCCTGGCCCCGATCACCGACGTGCACG